>CAYMFI010000112.1:0-1500 GCA_964389855.1 uncultured Methanosarcinales archaeon | reverse complement strand
AACACCTATAACAATGAACTGGACTGCAAGCACAGATGCAGACTTAGACACAGTTTATTATTACGTCTTGGTTAACGGGACACAGAGATGTTTTACAACAGACCTTAACTGTTCATATGCTCCTGCAGAAAGTTATTATGAATGGCGTGTTATACCAAATGATGGAGCAGAAAATGGCACTAGCTCAAGTTTAAGATATTACGCTTATGACACAACAAAGCCAATAATAATAGATATATCAACAGAGGATTTAACTTCAAGCAGTGCAACCTTGACTGCAACAACAAATGAAAATGCAATCTGCAAATACTCAACAACAAATATATCATATTCTTCAATGACCAGTACCTTCAGCACGACAGGAGGCACATCACACTCAAATGCACTGACAGGATTAAGTGCATCAACAAGCTACACATATTATGTGAGGTGTATGGATACTGCTGGAAATATTATGACTACATCAAACTCTACAACATTTACTACTTCATCAAGCGGAGGAAGTAGTGGAGGTGGAGGAGGATCTTCTGTAAGCTATGAGCAAAAAAGCCTTGGGACGCTTGCAGCTGGCTCAATCAAGAAAATTACATTTCTGAAGTCAGATACCCACGGAATTACTGAAATAGAAGTAAAGGTCAAGAATAAGGTCACTAATGCAAAAATAAGAGCTGATACTGGCTCATTGCCTTCAGGAGCATCCCTGCCTTCAACAAAGGGAAGTGTCTACAAATATATAGAAATCACAAAAGTAGACCTTACTGACAATGATATAGAAAATGCAGTTATCAATTTTAAGGTAAGCAAAGAATGGCTGACAAATAAAAACTATGGAATAGACGCAGTTAGTTTACACAGATATTACAATAAAAAATGGGAAAAGCTTGAAACAACAAGAACTGGCTTTAGCACAGAATACTATTATTATTCTGCTAAATCTACTGGATTTTCAACATTTGCAATAACAGCAGAGAAAGCGTCCCCAGCACCAACTACAATAAAAGTAACAGAAAAAATCGCAGAAGAAGAACCAGAAGAAAAAATCGCAGAAGAAGAACCAGAGAATTTATCAGTGGGAGAATCAATATTTTCAAGATTGAGATTTAATTTAAAAGATATTAAGTTTAATATTAATTGGGTATGGACAACAATAATTGTGATAACATTATCAGTTATTTACTTTGCTCAAAAAAAATGGAATGTGCTGAAGATAAGCGTTGGCATGGAATCAGAAGCAATTATAATCATAACAACAAAGATGAAAAAAACTGAAAAGCTTATAGAAGAAGGGAATGTTGATTCTGCTAAAAAAACATACAAAAAGATACTGAAGATTTATGACGGGCTTCCTGTTAATGAAAAAAAATGGGTTTACAAAGAGATACAGTCTTTATACAGCAAAATAAAAAGCAAAGGCAACTAAGAAAAAATACTATTGTATAATACTACCAACATCAAGGAAATATTTAAATAGTTTGAATATTTTAGATAGATAATACATTA
>CAYMFI010000111.1:0-1515 GCA_964389855.1 uncultured Methanosarcinales archaeon | reverse complement strand
ATAATTTCTTTTGGATTTTTCAAGTTTAACTCATTTAAAGTTTATTTTTACAATCTTCTCGGCTCTGGAATTGGGGTTATTGGAGTTTTTTTCCTGCTTCCTATTCTAGGGGGAGAGAATTGTATTATTTTTGTAAGCATCATCGCAGTTCTTGGTTTTTTTACGCATAGAAAAATTAATTTAAAACATCAACTTAAAAATAAATTGCTTATTGTAATGGGTATTTTAATTTTTATTCTGCTTGCTTCTTGCCTTGTAATAAACTTAAAGACTAAGTTTTTAGATTTGGCTAAAATTGGCCCCTGCAATTACCCTGAAAATAGTTCTACGTATCTATCGCAGCAAAAAAGTGCAAGATGCTTGTTGAAAAATCAGTCCAACTATCTGCTTTATACTCAATGGAATCTAATGTCAAGGGTTGATATTTTAAACTTCGTTTCAAATAATAATAATATAACTGCGATATTTCATGACGACATCATATGGAGTGGCATAGTCACGCAGAATAAAGCCCCTATTAATGTATGTTTTAGTCCCTTTTATCTTTTTAAGAATCCCTCTGTCCTAATAATTGGAACAGGAGGAGGCATTGATATTGCCCAAGCAAATGGTGCAAATGCTTCCAGAATTGTTGGAGTTGAAATAAATCCTTCTACTGTAAGATTTATGCAAAATGAGATGGCAAATTACAGTCAACACATCTATAACAAAGCAGAGATACACAATTTAGATGGCAGAACATATGTGCATCTAGCAAAAGAAAAGTTTGAGATAATATACCTAAATTGGGCTGATCTTGCAACAGAGTTTCCTAAAGCATATGTTTCCATGGAAAATTACCTATACACTAAAGAAGCGTTTATTGACTATCTGAATCATCTAAATGAGAATGGCGTGATTTCTATAAGGAGAGGTGCTGAGGGTTTTGACCTGATGCGGGCAATATCTTCTGCATTAGCTGCATTTGAAGAACTTGGAATAAAAAATCCGGAATTTCATTTTTTTATAACAGAAGAAAGAAATTATGATCCTTATGTTGTTGACCATTCTGGTGTGCTTCTGATAAAAAAGAGTGCTTTTACACTTAATGAAACAAATATTTTAGAGCAGAATCTCAATAACAATATAGTGCTTTATAATCCGTATAACGTATCAGAAAACAAGTATTCGAAGCTTGTGCTTAGCAAAAACAGAGAAGAATTTTACAATAAATTTTCCAGTGATGTCTTTCCAATAACAGATGATAGGCCATTCTTTTATGAATATGATAAAAATCACAGAATAGTTAAAGAAATAACTTTTGTATTCTTAAGATATGCTCTAGTTATACTTTTAATCTTACTCATATCTATCATTAAATTTAGAAAGGATTTACTAAATTTTATCTTCCTTTCTGCAGCGACATATGTAGCATTATTAGGCGTAGGATATATGTTTTTTGAAATCTTCTTGATCCAGAAGTTCAACCTTTTCTTAGGAAGCCCCATCCTTTCTATGTCAATAGTGCTAATGTCG
>CAYMFI010000110.1:0-1529 GCA_964389855.1 uncultured Methanosarcinales archaeon | reverse complement strand
CCGGTGATTAAATGACTAAGCAGGAAACACATAAAAAACCAGAAATAGAAAAAAAGGAAGAAAGTATAAAAGAATTAACTGACAAAACAAAAGAACTCACAGACTCATTAAAACATCTGCAGGCAGAATTTGAAAACTACAAAAAAAGAATTGATAAAGAAAATGAAAATTTCATTAAATATTCGTCACAAAACCTAATAATAAAATTACTGCCAATAATTGATTCATTTGAAAGTGCCCTAAAAAACCACCAAGATGAAAATAAATTCCTCGAGGGCATGAAACTTGTATTTTCACAATTTTATTCAACACTTGAAAAAGAGGGCTTAAAGCAAATAAACCCTTTAAATGAAAAATTTGACCCATACAAACACGAAGTAATGATGCACGAGAAAAGCGATAACCTTGACAATACAATAACAGAAGTTTTGCAAAAAGGTTATATACTTAACGATAAAATAATAAGGCATGCAAAAGTAAAAATTGCAAAAAAATAAAAGAGGGTGAAAATGCTTATTTCAAAAAAAACACCAAAAGAAACTGTATTAAAGATTGGAAAAGAATGCAGGATGTGCGGCAATTGCTGCAAATACACATCCGGCTTTTTAGTTGATGATGATATTATAAGGATTGCAAGGTTTTTGAGAACAACAACAGACGAGCTCAAGGAAAAATACATTGAAGAGCATGAGAGATTCAATACAAAAATATTGAGGCCAAAATTAATCCAAGGCACCAAACCGTATGGCAAATGCATTTTTTATAACGAGCAGGTTGGCTGCACTATCCATGAAGTAAAGCCATTGCACTGCAGGATAGGCAACTGTAATACATATGGGGATGACTTAAACCAGTGGTTTATGCTTAATTACCTTGTAAATCCAGATGATCCCGAATCAATAAGGCAGTGGAGAACATTTTTAACACAAAACAAACCAATCCCAGGTGGCTCACTAAAGGAGCTTGTTCCTGATGAAACCAAACTAAAGAAGATATTAAATTATGAGGTTTAAAAAATGGAGATTGATATTAATAATGAAAACAAAATTCAAAAGCAGAAATTATACCTTAAAGCAGGGGCCATACTAAAGTATTTCCTTGGAACAAGTGATAGGATAGATACTTTGGTAATGTGCAGAAGCAATGAGATTGACCTTGTAACAACAGACCAGGATTTGTATGAGGCATTGGGCTCTTTAAAAGATTATGATAACTTCAACCAAAGGAAGCTTGTAAAATTTCTTGAGGTTGTTGAAATAGGCTCATTAAAGAGAGTAAAGGGAACGGAAAGAACAATACTCTCTCATGAAAGAGTTGAGGAATTAAGAAAAATTGCTTTAAAAAAAGATGATTAGGAGGTTAAAATGTCAGAAAAACAAAAAATAAACATGAGCATAATGGATGGTGACGCATTTTTTTCACACGAAACATCAATTAACTTCAGCCCGACACAATTTATCCTTGATTTTAGGTCTATAACACCAAGGGTAGATGCAAGAAGCCAGACTGCTACAATAGCATTAAAGCAT
>CAYMFI010000109.1:0-1623 GCA_964389855.1 uncultured Methanosarcinales archaeon | reverse complement strand
GTGCATTGAGCATTCTTTCTTGCCTTCCCAATACACCCAGCACTTGTCACCAAAGACTTCCCACTTGGCACAGTCTTTGCAACATTCAGGTGTTTTTTTCTTGTTGGCCATATAAAACTAGAAAAAGAGCTTTTTAATAAATCTTTTTATTAAACAGAGCTTATATTAGTGTAATATCATAAGGCCATAACAAAAGCATTATATATGTGTTGTTGTTGTTGTTTTTTTATATGTGTTTTACGCCGATTGTTTCATTGTCCACAGCAATATTTGAGTTTGTCGCCGCTACTGCAATTCTTGTGTTTTGTAGAAAATCCTTAATCAACAGATTCTTTCCGTTATTAATCTATATTTTAGGCTTTTACCAGTTTACAGAATTTATGCTGTGCACAAGCAATTATCCTTTCTTTTGGGCTAGAATGGGTTTTGTTACTTATTCTTTTCTTCCTGCAGTCTGGCTGCATTTTGTTATGAAACTAACTAACAAGAAGTATAATTATAAGATTCTTTATATTATACCTATAATTTTCTCTTTAATAGCTTTTCTCAAGCCAGACTTTATAACTCAAAGCACATGCACAACTTTTTTTGTGGTGGTTATTAAAGATATGTTTAATTCCCAATTTCCACTATTGTTATTTATTTATGAGCTGTATTACTCCTGGTTTATTGTAGCTATGTGTTATTTTTTATTAAAAGGAATTAATGAGGAAAAAATCAAATTAAAAAGAAAAATACATATTGTGATTCTTACAGCTGTAATAATAACACTTCTTCCGGCAATGATTCTTTTTCTTGTTTTTCCTGCGTTTAAGGTTATTTTTCCTTCTGTTTACTGTGAGTTTGCAGTCTTGTTCACAGTTGCAGCAATTATTGCTTCATACCTGGACAACAAGATTCAAAAAAAGAAATAATAAAAAACATAAAGGGTTTTTTTCTAGAATTAAGTGTAATAAATAATAAGAATCAATGGGCTTTGGACGACACATTTATATACCAAAGATTGATTATAGCGGTTAGTATGGAATTTAAAATTAGAAAAGCAAAATTATCTGATGCAGAAGATTTAGCTAGATTATATTTTCAATTCTGGGCTCCTCATAAAAAAGTTGATCCATTATTGGAATTTGAAAAGAAAATGACTTTAAAGAATCAAACAGAATTTGCTAAAAAAGATATTAGAAAAAGAAATAATCATATTTTTGTTGCAAATAAAGACGGAAAAGTTATAGGATTTATTGAATTTTTTGTTAAAAAGAATGAAAATTGTTTTAAAATCAAAAAATATGGTTATCTGAACTCAGCTACGACTCATAAGGATTATAGAGGAAAAGGAGTGGCAAAAGCATTGACTAATGTTGCTTTGAAATTCTTTAAAGATAGAGGAATAAAATATGTGAGAACAAATGTCTATAATTCTAATGAAATTGCTATGAAAACTTGGATAAAAATAGGTTTTGAACCTCAATCAACTTTTTTAATCAAAAAGATAAAATGATTATATTACCAAGAAATGATTTAAAGAAACAGGAAATTCTTCAGAAGATAGCCAGAAAGTTTGAAAAAGGTAAAAAATATCCTGAACAGGAAGTCAATGAAATAATTAAATCTTTTGATGCTGAT
>CAYMFI010000108.1:0-1629 GCA_964389855.1 uncultured Methanosarcinales archaeon | reverse complement strand
AATATTCCTGGCAGGAGATTAAAGAGAAGCTGAAAGGCCACAAGATAATAAAAGACATAAATGAGAAAGAAGGGCAAATAATAATTGAAATCTAAATTAATATTATTCTTTAAAAGATTTTTGACTTAAATTTATTCAGAGGGATCAACAACCCTTCCCATGAATAATATGTTTCCTGTGTCTTTCTGCTGTATTATGAATATGAAGGGATGGTCTGCCATAAAATAATCTGACATACTGTTCTTCATCATGACTACTGCTGTTGCTGCAGCAGCTTCAGTTCCTTCTTCATTCACTTCAACAAAAGCCTGATGAATCACTTTGCTGATCAACAAATCTTTGTTTCCAGTCATCCCAGAAAAATCAGCTAGAGTTGTAAATGCAGTAGGCATCCCCATCTCCTTAAGGTCATCTGACATAAAATATTTTGTTTCAAACTTGAACTTTGGCATGTAAACATTTATTTTTCTTTCAGATAGCATACCTTTTAATTCATCTAATCTTTCCTTATTAATTGAATTTTCAATTGACTCTAAATTTTCTTTTGGAAGAATCACAAGCATTGATAATTCATCACCTTCATAAGGCATCTCAAGAATCTGTAATTCCTCTGTTTCAGCGTAATTGAACTTAACTTTATCTCCTGTTAAGCTCATCATATCAACTTTTACTGTCTTTTCAGGGCTAATCTTAAAGTCAGCTTCTTTTGTTTTTTTCTTGTCAAATTTCAAGACCCAATCCCCCTTGAAATAGATTGCATTTGTCAAAACCAATTGGGTATAATCATCTATAGCACCTTGAGGTATAAGATCCTTTATTTTATTTTTTGTTTGAGTTTCCACCCAACTGTTTATTGTTACACGTGATTTTTCAGTTTCCCCTATTAAATCAAGATTAGTTACATCTCCATCATAATATTTTTTTATTGTGCTAAAATATTCATCTAAGAATTTGTAATCCTGCTGAGCCCACAATGCATTTGCAGTTGAAAGCTGATATTTCTTATTGCCAAGGTTTATGTTGTTGTAAAGCCTTGCAAAGCCAGGCCTTCTTATATCTTCATCAGGAAAATGAAATACCTTCTGTATTTCATCTGCTGTCTGGCCTCTTGCTCCCTCATAAGTCATTGCTATTGCAGTTGATATGCTGTAGGGTGAAAAAAAGATGTTGCCTTCTTTTTCATCCTTGTATTTTGAATATAAATCAAAGGCAAATTCATTATTTGCATTTACAACTGCACTGACTTTCTCTGGCGTTGCTTCGCTGTCATCCTTTTGTTCTGCTTTTACTGAACATCCACTTAAAAAAATACCTAATCCAACTGCAATAATTAGTATTAACCCGATTGAAATATATTTTTGTTCCATTTTATTCCTTATAAGGCCTTTTTTATATAAACATTTTGCTTTTGTTCGGCCTTTGCCGAAGCGAAACTAGATAAATAATAAAAAATCATAATAGAAATATAAGGTGGGACAGCTTTCTGAGTTTCCCATTCATAAGAACAGTACACCTCAAAACGTAGGCCTGCTTGACTTCCGAGTTCGAGATGGGATCGGGTATTTCCAAGCCACTATGGCCGTCCTCATATAGCAGAAGTAAGGGCTTATTTATAAAGATTTTGGTTTA
>CAYMFI010000107.1:0-1635 GCA_964389855.1 uncultured Methanosarcinales archaeon | reverse complement strand
TAAAGGCAGATGTAAAGGATGAGAAAAACTTTTTTGACAAGCTTGAGCAGATAGGATTTGAGGTAAAGGCAAAAGATCTGCAGATATTTCCTGGCGGTGCAAAAAAAGGCGACTGGGATATTGGCATTGCAATGGACATGATAGAACTTGCGCCAAAGCTTGATTCTCTTATCCTGGTTAGCGGTGACGGGGATTTCTGCCCTTTGCTGCAGCATCTGAGAAGAGCCATTGGATGCAGGGTTGAGGTAATAGCCTTTGGAAGAACTGCATCATCAAAACTTACAGAAGATGCAGACAGTTTCTTTGACCTTGACAAGAATAAGAAGTTTCTGATCCCGCTGAATAAAAAGATTCAAAAACAATAGATTTAAATATTTGCAAAAGGAAAAAATATAATTAGGTTAAAAAGAGGTTAAAATGAAAGAGCTAAGGACAAAACTTATACTTTTATTTTTATTTGTTGTGCTGTCAATAATTGTTGTCAACACAATGAGCACAATAGGACCAATACTTCTTACATACCTTATTGTTGTGTCTGGGATATATATAAGTATGTCATACCTGATAATAACCTTTATATTACATAAAAATAATCTTCCAACAGAATCATGGATATTGTTTTCAGTGGTTGCTGTATTCCTTTCAGCAAGTTCTTTTTTTGGAAGATTCATGAATAACCTTCTTGTGGCTGAGCAGTTTCTTGCTATGAGCATGATTCTGCTGTTTGTCGCGGCCCTGATAAAGTTTTGGGGTGTTATGGCACTGACTGAGAAAAATAAATCAAAAAAGAAACCAGAAAGAAAGAAGAAGTAAGTTGGCTTTTTGGCCTATAAATTTAAATTCTTTTTAACCACTTCGTTGTAACAAACAAAACAAAACATTTATATATAGGCAGTTCTACATTTTATCTATGTCTAAAATGAAATCACTCACACAAAGAGTTTTGGAACTTAAGGAAAAATATCTTCAACTAGATAATTTTATGCCAAAAATTAAGCAAACAATAGTTACTACAATAGCATTAACTACAATTTTGAAATATATTGTTATGCCTGTTGCTGCTTCAGAGCCTCTTAATGTAAAAGAATACATCAAGCAAAACAACTACAATCTTCCATCAATATTCCAGTTATATCTTAATCCTCTCAATGAGAATGGTCTTGATGAAAACGAAAAAAAAGCAATTGATATAATAGCAAACGCACCAGAAGAAAAACAAGATGAAGGAAAAGCCCTTGCAAAAGAGATATACAATAATAAAGGATTAACACCAGAGATATTAACAAAACTGGAAAACTTAAATCTGCCTGAAAAACAAGAGCAAGTTAATGGATTTAATGGATTGGAAGAGAAAGTCACCCAAAAACCAGAAAACCCTGTTGATATTTATGCTGTGATTGCCGATGGGGATTATTATAAAGAAGATAGTTATCAAACAACATGTATGATTATGTTTTATGAATTGCTAAGAAAGAATGGTGTGAATGATGCTAACATAAACCTTCTTATGGTTAATCCTCATAATGAAGATTTTACAAATGCAAAATCTTATGAAGAATATAAAAAAGGTTCTTTGTCAAAATATCTCCCATCAAATAAAGAACAAATTGAGGTAGATGATAACAATATTACATT
>CAYMFI010000106.1:0-1654 GCA_964389855.1 uncultured Methanosarcinales archaeon | reverse complement strand
ACCTAAACAGCTACAAAACAGCAGGAACAGGGGATTTCAGGCCAGACAAGGCAGGGGATTATACAATATGCGGCCAAATCATTGATTCAACTATTGATGACACTAATAAAGATGATGATATTAGCTGCAAAAATATATCTGTGATAAACACATTGGACATCCCCTGCAATGTATCACTAGATATTGGAACTTGGAAAAGCCTTTATTTTGATGAGCCGACTGTTTTCTATCTCAACCTTAATAATGAAACATTTCCTTTTATAATAGAATACTGGGTTGAGGACTTGTTTGGTAATGTTGTAAAAAATGCAATAAACACAACAAATACAAACAAAAAAAGCTTTTCTCCAAAGCTGGATGAGCCAGACAAAGCCTTTTTAATAAAAGCTAACCTTGCTTTTATTGCATGCAATGACTCAAATCAAGCTGATAATTATGCTGAAATGCTTTTTGTTGTTAAGGGAGAGGAGCCGGCAAATGAATCAAAAATTGAAATACCTGAGCTTTATTTAAACAAAGACAATGCAATTGAGTTTGGGGAAACCTTAAGAGCCGAGGTTAGTATCTACAAAGGAGACTCAACAAAAAATGTAATAAATGTCTGGGCTGAGGATTCAAAGGAAAATAAAATAAGCGCTGAGACATCAAAGATTACAATAACAAAAAAGTTCTCTGAAAGCCTGATAACTGTTCCTGTACAGCTAAAGCTTAACTGCGACAGCAAGCTGGGTGAGGGCAGGCATTTTCTTGTTGCTGAAGGACTTGGCATCAAAACAAAGAAAGAGTTTATGGTTAAGGGCAATTTAGATTCCCTTTGCCCAAAAGAAGCAGAATCTTCTGCTGAAACAGCATCAGAAATAAAATCAAATTCAAAATTTTCCTATGAAATTATCTCAATCCCTTTAACAGCTGAAAACAACAATGAGTTTAAAACACAGGTTCTGATTACAGCAAGAGATGAAACAAGGCTGAAAATATGGAGCTATGTTTACCGCGGAAGCAAATGTTATTCTGGTGAAAGAGAAGATAACATACAAGAGATTTTAATTCAAGCTAATGAAAACAAAACAGTTGAGCTTGAAAACACTGTTATTGATGCAGAACCAGGGGACTACAAGCTGAAAGTCAGGCTGCTTCTGGAAGGCCAGAAAACAGAAAAAGAGCTTACACAAGACATAGAAGTTATTGAGTTAATTGAAACAAAACAAGAGGAAAATGAGCAGGAGCTTTCAAATTTTGAATTAAATGAAACAGTTGAAAAAATAACAGCAGAATGCAGCTGCGATCAATTAAGCCTTATAGCCGATGAATTTCAAACCGGAACAGTTTACATCTCAACCTCAGAAAAGGCCAGCAGCCTTGCAAAGTATATCTTTTTGGGCCTGTCTGTTTTATTGAATGTTTTATTAATACGAAAAAGATGAACATCGGAATTCCTGTTAAGTTCGTTTCCGGCTACGAGCGAAGCGACATATAAAGAATATAAATCAAGGTGGGGACATTTCGTCGTTTCGTTAGTTAGTCATAGGGGGTGGAGCGTTCGTTGTTATTTTATTTCTTCCAGACAATATGTCCATTAACATTATTTTTTTCATAAACTTGTAAAACATCTTCACAGAATTTCATTAATTCTTTATCATTATTGTTTTTCGCT
>CAYMFI010000105.1:0-1662 GCA_964389855.1 uncultured Methanosarcinales archaeon | reverse complement strand
TTCCTGCAAGTACAACTGCATCAATAGAATCTTCTTTAAAATTGGAGTTAAATTGTTTTTTCATTCAAAGACTCCGGCTATTTTTTCTCCGCAAAAGCATTTATTATTTTTTATATTGTTTTTTACTATGCCAAAGCCAGTCCTTTCTATCAAAAGCTTTTTGCATTTGGGACAGTATGTATTGTTTTCTTCTGCTGTAAAAACATTCCCTACATAAGAATATTTTATTCCTGTCTTTAATGCAATTTTCCTTGCTTTTTTCAGAATTTCAGGGCTTGTTTGTGGAAGGCCTAACAGATTATAACAGGGATAAAATGCTGTAAAGTGCAGTGGAACATCTGTTCCAAGGTTCTCCTTTACCCATAAACACATTTTTTTCATTTCCTTAAGGTTATCATTAAGTGTTGAAATTATAAGGTTAGTTATTTCAAGCCATACTTTTTTTTGCTTTAATGTTTTCAATGACTCAAGCACTGGCTCAAGCCAGGCAGAGCATATATTCTTGTAGAACTTATTGTTAAATGATTTTAAGTCAACATTTGCCCCGTCAATGTATTTGCACAACTCTTTTAATGGCTCTTGATTGATAAATCCGTTTGAAACAATTGTGTTTTTTATTTCTTGTTTTTTTGCAATTTTTGCGCAGTCAAGCATGTATTCAAAAAATACTGTTGGCTCATTGTATGTGTAGGAAATAATTCTGCATTTGTTTTTTATTGCAAGCTCAACAAGCTCTTCAGGGCTGATTTCTTCTGTTAATATGTTTTCTGGCTTTGCCCTTGACATTGTGAAGTTCTGGCAGTGTTTGCATTCAAGATTGCAGCCGATTGTTCCAACTGATAATGCTTTCTCACCCGGTATAAAGTGATACAATGGCTTTTTCTCAATAGGATCAATGTGAACTGCGCATGGCCTTGCATAAACCATAGAATAAAGCTTTGCATCAATGTTTTTCCTTGCATTGCAGAAGCCATAAGAATTTTGTTTTATAACACATTCTCTTGGGCATAAAACACACTTCACATTTCCATTCTTGAGCTTTTTGTAATAGCTTGCCTCTTTCATATTAGATTAAAGGTTAAATTAATATTAAAACCTTTGTTTTTTGAAAAGCATATTCTGCAAAAGATAAAACTATATAAATCAAAACACCTTCTCTATTTTTTTAGGATGTTTTTTTTGAAAGAAATTGATGTTTCTGGTTCTAAAATAGGCTGTTTCTTCTACTTAATTAATATTTACTCAAAATTAATAAGAGGTGGTTTCTATTTCTGTAATTAAAACAAAAGATTTATTGTCAGCAAAGGAAAGACTGGTTTTGGCTCTTGATGTGGATGATTTCAGTTCTGCAGAAAAGCTGGTAGGTTTGTTAAAGGATTATGTTAGAGTATTCAAAGTAGGTAATCAACTTTTTACTTCTGAAGGAGCCAAGATAATTAATATGATAAATAAAGCAAAAGCAAGGGTTTTTCTTGACTTAAAGTTTCACGACATTCCAAACACAGTAAAAGGCGCTGCTGAATCTGCAACAAAGTTAGGGGTTTATATGTTTAATGTTCATGCCTCAGGCGGCTATGAGATGATGAAAGCTGCTGCTGATGCAGCAAGGGAAACAAGCATAAAACTTGGCATAAAAAAACCATTGGTTTTAGGTGTTACTGT
>CAYMFI010000104.1:0-1682 GCA_964389855.1 uncultured Methanosarcinales archaeon | reverse complement strand
GCGATGCCCGCTTTAAGGAGCAGCCGGAATCAGACACTGTCATGGATGATGTTGAAGCAATGATGATGGTAAACAGGGAAGCACTTGGATTTATCCCTGAGGAAAAAGGCGGTGCTGTTGCTGGAAAGCTTATTGTTATTGATGAAGATCCAGAAACAAAAAAAGAAATTAAAATTGATTGTACAAAAATGGGCTCTGGGGCATATGCCATACCCAATTCTGTAGAAAATTTAGGTTTTGAAACAAATGCTGATTTTATACTTGCAATTGAAACAGCAGGTATGCACCAGAGATTAGTAAAACACCAATATTGGAAAAAGGCGAACTGCATTTTAATCAGTATGGGTGGTGTTCCAACAAGGGCATGCAGGCGCTTTATAAGAAGATTAAGTGATGAAAAGAAATTGCCTGTTTATGTTTTTACTGACTCTGACTTTTATGGATTTATGAATATTTACAGAACACTGAAAGTAGGGAGTGGAAATGCTGCCCACATCAACAAATATTTCTGTGTTCCAAATGCCCAGTTCCTTGGCCTAACTCCCCAGGATATCATAGACTACAAATTGCCAACACATCCTTTGAAGGAGGTTGATATTAAGCGAGGCAAGGACGCACTTAAGAATGACCCTTTTGTTCATCATTATAAGGAATGGCAGAAGGCCATAAAGCAGCTGAATGAAATGAAAGTCAGGGCAGAGCAGCAAGCCCTTGCAGTGGGCGGCCTTAACTTCGTCATGGAAAAATATCTCCCTGACAAGCTAAAAAACCACAAGACATGGCTGCCTTAAAAATAATAACTTTAAAAGATAATATTTATTTAGAATATTTTTTAGCTAATTCTTGTAATTTTTTGTCTGCTTTATCAAATCTTTCTTTATTTGAGTTGTAATCATGTTTTCTTACAAGTAACTCAGTTACCCTATTCATCTTAAGTTCTGAACCATTTTTTCTAATTATATCAACAAGATTATCTCCATTTAAATCTTGAAAAAGTTGGGAATCAAATAATCTGTGCCCTAACCCAGGGTATTCTTTTACATCTTGGGAATTGTCAGCATATTTTGTATATTCAATATGCCCGTTTAATCCTATTGCACGAGATTCCATATGATAAGCAGGTTTATTTATTGTTCTATTATTCCAAAGCATATTGTAACCCTTTGTTAGTCCAAGCGAAGCTACAAAAACTCCTACATAAATTCCAATTATTTTAAGTGTATAATTCATTATATTTATTCTAATATGTTATAATTTATAAACTTTTCGATTTATAACTACTATTGAGTTAAAAACAAGTCCTACGCTAGATGTATCAGGCACTCTCCAACAAAAACCTCTCTATTTCTCACATTCGGTTGTTCTACTTGACCATGTTGCAATCTCACTTCATTCTAGATGCCTGATGGTAATCGCTTACTTATACCCAATAATTTTTAGTGGCTAAAAAGAAAGTGGGAATATGAACTCAATACATATTACTTTTTTTCATGCTTTCCTGATTTGATTTAATCTTATCCAACTCTTCTTTAGAAAGAGCATCTTTTTTCAGCCAATAGATTCCCTTGTAAGAATCTTTTCCCAAATAGTTGAAATTTACTAATTCTCTTCTGAACAATGCATAATCATCAGCATCAAAAGATTTAATTATTTCATTGACTTCCTGTTCAGGATATTTTTTA
>CAYMFI010000103.1:0-1689 GCA_964389855.1 uncultured Methanosarcinales archaeon | reverse complement strand
AGAAAACTTCAAAAAACAAACAGAACAACTAAACCAAGAAATACAAAAAAGAGACCAGGACATGTATGAGTGGAATAAAAATATGTCCATTATTATAACAGAAAAAAATTCAGAGATTGAAAACTTAAATAAGAAAGTGCTTGAATTGCAGAATCATTTAAGGGACATACTCAATTCAAGGGGTTATAAGATAGCATCCCAAATTGACAGGTTAGGCAGAAAAATTGGGATTATCAAAAAATAATGAAATAAGGCGCTAAATTTTTTTCTTTCTGAGCCTGATTGCAAGTGCGTAGGCCTTTAGAAGGTTGTCAGCAGTAACATCCCAGTTGTACTCCTCTTCTGCTCTTTTTCTGGCTTTCTTTTCAAGCGCCTTTCTAAGCTTCTTATTGCGCAGCAGGATTTGAATGCCTTTTGCCAAAGCGTCAGCGTCCCCTGCCTTTACCAGAATTCCTGCATCTCCGACCATCTTTTTTACATCGCCGGTATCACTTGCTACTATGGCTTTTCCTGCTGCGAGGTATTCCACTATTTTCAGAGGGCTTTTGCATCTTGTTATTTCATTGTTTTCAAAACATGCCACTGCAATGTTAGCTGCTGCAAGGTATTTCGGGACTTCATCGTGGGTTATATACCCTGTAAAGATTATCCTGTCAGAAATTCCAAGATGTTCGGCAAGCGCAGTAAGCTTATGCGCTTCTACTCCCCACCCGACTATCATGAATGAGGCGTTTGTTTTATTGTCAATAAGTTTTTTGGCAGCTTTAATTAAGAGTTCAGCATATTGCGCGCCGTGCAGCTGCCCCAAATATTCCACTATCGGTTTAAATGATGGAATTCCATATTTTTTTCTAATGCCCTTGCCGCTTATGTCAGGGCTAAACTCTTCAAGATCTGCGCCTACATGAGAATCAAATATCCTTTTCTCGTTTAAACCAAGGCCCAGCGCCAGTTTTCTTATTCCTTCGCTCGATACAGATACAGTGTCTACAAGCATTGGAATGGTCCTTTCCAGCAGGTTAAGGTAATGGCCGTAAACTTTTGAAGGCGGGCTGAAGAGGTATATCTGGTATTCCCAGTCATCCCAGTCATAGTGAATTGGTTTTCCGGTGAAGTAAGCTGCAAATAGGGAAGGAATTGAAGCTATTGCAAAACATTTTTGGAAATGGATAACATCCGCCCAGCGGGCAAGTTTGCACATCAAAAATATGTTCTTGAATACCGCCCATTTTCGCCTTTTGAAAGGGATTACCTCAAATTTGAAATTTTTCTTATTTATTGTCCCTCTCTCTTTTTCCGGCAGGGGAAAATAAACAAGTTTTACCTCATTCCCTTTCTCAGCCAGTTTTTGCGCAATTGCAGTTATCCTAACTGTCCAGGGTTCTTTTGTTGAGTAAATATCATGAGGATGAACCATCAATATTTTCATAATCTCAGAACCTCGCTAAGAGCCGGGAAAAAGGCTGAATCCCTTTGTTTTTTCCCATAACAACATATAAACATCAACTAAAATGGTTATTATAAGAAGGAAGATTAATACAAAAAATCCGAAAAATCTTGGGTATCTCATTTTCTAAGTTCTTTAAGGCATTTATAATCTGTATTGGGCACAAGCCAGTTATTTCCTGACAAGCCCTTTCTGCTTTGCTTCTTCATCTGCTTTTTTAAAATCATCTTTTGAGCTTACTG
>CAYMFI010000102.1:0-1711 GCA_964389855.1 uncultured Methanosarcinales archaeon | reverse complement strand
CTGGAATTCTGGAGGAAAATGTGAGATTATCCAATAAAATCATAGAAGCCACTATTGTTGACGTAGCTGGCGAGGATGTGCTTCCAATAGTTGAATTTCTAAAAAATAAAAAGAATATTTCTGAATTTAAGATAGCAGAAGTAATAAAAAAAGAGATAAACACAACAAGAAACATGCTATATAGGCTGCAGGAAGCAAATCTTGTTTCTTTTATCAGAAAAAAAGATAAGAAAAAAGGATGGTATATTTATTATTGGACATTCAAGCCAAAAATGATAAAATATATTATTATTAGTCTAAGAAAGGCAAAGTTAGCGAAGTTAATGGACAGAATAACAAGGGAAAAGAGCAGTCATTTTTTCATATGCCCAAACAAATGTATAAGGCTTGATTTTGAGCAGGCAATGAATTTTGAGTTTAAATGTCCTGAGTGTGGGGAAATAATGCATCAGGAAGACAACACAGAAAATATAACTCTAATTGAAGAGGAAATAAAAAAGATTAAAGAAGAATTAAAATAAATGCTTTCTGAACATCCATTTGTTATTAGCTTTAATTTCCTGTATAAATATGTGCGGCTTGTAAATTCCAAGTTCTGAAATAACACCTGCTATCAAACTAGGATTAACTTTTTCAAATGCAAAATTATTCACAGTGATCCCTTTAGGGGGATTTTTCCATATCTCATTTCCTTTTCTCTTTTCAATATTCTCTTCATAACCAAAAACTGTTTCTGTGTCAAATTTCCATGAGTCAGTACATGCATAAACTGGGATATCATATTTATTGGCTATTTCTGCATAAAGCTCAGAACCAATCTTGTTAATTACCTTTCCTTCTGTTGTTATTGCATCAGCTCCAATTAGCATTAAATCTGCTTTTTTTAAAGCAAATCTTGCTGCAGCATCAACAAAATGTGTTACTGGGATACCCAACTTTGCGACTTCACTAGCAGTAATTCTCCCTTGGTATAACGGTCTTGTCTCTGTGTTATGCACTTCAAATTTTTTGCCTCGTTTTTTTGCCTCTTTTAGTATTTCAAGTATTGTTGAGGAATGGCAATGAGTAAATATAACAGTTCCATTTACTATTTTCCTAGAACCTATCTGTGCTATTATTTTTTGGTTTTTATCAAATCGTTCCAAAACCTCATCAACCTTTAGGCAAACAGCATTTGCCAACTCAACAGGGTCATCATAATCAAGATCATGCAAAACATAATTTAATGCATTCCTCATGCATGGCTCAGTTGGTCTGCTTAAGAAAAGAAGATTTTTTGCGTGGTAAATGTCTGCTAAAATCCCTGAAACATTTTTGGCCTTGGATGATTTTACAACTTCTTTTAGTGATCTTACGGCCTCTTTAGCAACACTTTCTGCACCCTGAACCTTTAGGTTCCTAATTCTCTCTATAGTTTTCTTTAAACTCATCTTTCAAAGAAATTATTTCCTCTTTTTGCTTTTTTTATTGGAATTTCTTACTTTAAATACAGATTCAATTTTTCTTTCTTCAGTTATAATCTGGTTAGTAACCCTCACCAGGTTTTCATCCATTCTTGCAATCCTTCTTTCCAACAGAACAAGAATCCTGAGAGAATAAACTATTGCAGCTAAAGTACCCAGTATAACACACAGAATAGCTGTTTCTAATGCCATTTTACCACCTCTTTTAAAACCTTTTTATTATAATAGCTTCTTTATATAAATAGTTT
>CAYMFI010000101.1:0-1732 GCA_964389855.1 uncultured Methanosarcinales archaeon | reverse complement strand
TATATCAAGTTTTATGAGGAATATTCAAAATGAGCGAGATAAAAGCATTTAACAAGTGGAGCACAGATGGAATTACAGTAACTGACCCTGGGCTGAAGGATTACATCTGCCTTGAGCCGAGGATTGTGCCTAAGACAGGGGCAACATACGCAGGAGACAAATTCTACAAGTCCAAGACATTCATAGTTGAGCGCCTGATAAACAAGCTTATGGTGCCGGGGCACAAGGCTAAGAAGCACACATACACATCTTCAATAGTGACCGGAAAGGGCCAGAGCGCCTACAACATCGTAGAAAAAACGCTTAATATAATTGAGCAGAGGGTCAAGAAGAACCCGATACAGGTGCTTGTGACTGCAATAGAGAATGCAGCCCCTCGAGAGGGGATTGTCTCAATCGAGTATGGAGGAGCCAGATATCCTAAGGCAGTGGACTGCAGCCCTCAGAGAAGGATTGACCTGGCCCTGCGCTTCATGGTTCAGGGGGCTTATGCAAAAACATTCAACACCAAGAAGAAGTTTGCCGAGGTTCTCGCCACAGAGATAATTGACGCTTACAACATGAGCTCAAACTCAAACGCAATTTCCAAGAAGCTCATGACTGAGAGGCAGACAGAAGCATCAAGATAAATCTATTTTTTCTTTTTAAGAACAGCAAAGAACAAAGATCCATCATCTGGGAATCTCCTTCTGAGAGAGAGGTCTATCTTTTCCATTATATGTTTTAATTTTCTGTTTTTTATCTCATAATTTAACAGATCTAAATGGACATAGGTCTCAAAAGTTACAGGAGTGAACAATCGCTTACTGATTAATATTTCCGGGTCTATAAAATCCTGATAATTTGAAATACTCAAAAAATCATCCAATGATAATGACTTTCTTATTAACCCATTTTTAATAAAATGTTGGTTTAAGTTGTTTTCAATCACATCATATTTAGCATACCTTTTCTTTAACATTGTTTTTTTAATGAATTTTTTTGGATAATACATCAAAGGCATTTTAGAAATAGATTTAAATATTAGGGAAGGATTAATCAATGAAATTACAAGAGAATACATAACGTTTAAGAAACGCAACATTCTATTTTTTAGGAATTTATGATTTGGTTCAAAACCGACTATAAGTATGCCCTTATTTTTTAATATTCGGTGAGCCTCGCTCACGAAGTCTTCTGGTTTGTACAAATGGTGAAGAACAAAGTTTACAAGCACAATATCCACTGAACTTGATGGCAGTGGGATTCGTAGCGGTATCGAAGGCAGGTTTGTTATAAATTTAAGTTTGATTTTTTTTCTTTTTATTAATTTTTTATATTTGTTTAATCTTGATTTGGAAATTTTTAGGGAATCCTTGGATATATCCATGCATATTAAGGTTGAGTTTTGCAAATGTGGAATTATGGCCTGGGGAACAAACCCTGTTCCAGAGCCAAAATCTAATATTTTAAGCGAATCTTTTGATAGGAAATTAGTGGCAACTTCGGTCCATTTTTTGACTGCAGTATTCCTAAATTGCAAGGGGGTCCCAACATAAATCTTAGAGAAATAATTATGGAGTATTTTATTTACCTCTAAAACAAGTTTCTCATCAATAAATTTTTTATTCATAGTATGAAGTAAAAAAGGTATGACGCATAAACCTTTTAAATTATTTTCTTAATTTTTTAACTGATTTTATTGGCTTCCACTTTATGTGTTTTTCTTTATCAAACAGATAATCGAAGGCGC
>CAYMFI010000100.1:0-1755 GCA_964389855.1 uncultured Methanosarcinales archaeon | reverse complement strand
AAAGAAGCTTAAGTATGTTAAGCCTTGTATCTACTGCAATTGCTTTAAGTGTTTCCTTATCTATGAGTATTTGCTCTTCCATATAAAGAGATAAACAATTTTAGTATTTAAAGGCTTTTGTTTAGTTAGGTTTTGACCGAATAATTCAAAAAAATAGTAAAAATTTAAAAAATTAAAGAATTATTTTAAGAAGAAATGAAGAGGCATATACTAATATAAAGAAAAAGAGGTAAAACAAGAAAAAGAAGCATATTTTCCTTGAGTCCTTAACAACAACGCCCATTCCCTCCTCTTTTATTTTTTGTTCTATCTCTGGATCAAGCCTTCTTGTTTTCATATATGTTAAAGCTATTAAAAAACCAATCAAGGTAAAACAATTCCACAAACCAAAAAACATTAGTTTTCTGTTTGATAAGGGATGTTTCCTGAAAACAACCTTGCCTGCAAACAGGCTTGCTATCATCGAACATAGTATAAAGAGGAATATTCCAAATATCCATAAGTAGTTAAGAACTTTATCCTTTATTGCTACAGAAATTGGTGCAGAATCTTTTATCCACAAATCCTCATCTAAATTTTCTGATTCTGTATCTATTTTTATTTTGGTATATTTCATGTCCCTTATTCTGTTTTGACCATCAAAGAATTCTTTTAATTCATTTGGAACATAAAAACTATTTTCTTTGTAGTATGTAATTTCTGTGTCTTTTTTTATACTCTTGTATAGATTTGGTGATACATAATCCTCAACATAAACAATAATTGGAATTTCCAAAGCTCCATAAACCTTTGTTGGTTTTAATGGAAAATATATTTTTTCTGTTGGAAAGTTTACAACTACACCAAGAGGAACCACTTTACTATACCCCTTAACCCCTGCATAGTCACTTATCTTTATCTCATTCTTGTACTTTTCTATATCAGTTATATATGATACAACAAAAGAGTATTTTTCCCCTATATAATCCCTCATTGCAATCCTTGAATCAAGGGGAAGGTCAAGTCCTTTTTCTTTAAGATAATTATTGAATGATACCTCATTTTCTGCTGTTACGAGCTCGCTTGTAAGACCCATCATTTCCACTGTCTGATGGATTGTAATTCCATCTATAGAACTCTTATAAAAATTACCAAGACCTTCACTCATAGCACCAAAACTCCTTCCAAATAAACTTTGCAAATATATTATTGGCAAACCGATTGGAAATGTCGAATACCCCATTATAAAGAGCATATTAGTATTTAACCCATCATTAAATTCACGGTCAATATCATTTCCATAAACCATTGGAAAACCCTTCATTATATCAATTTCAACATACTCTGGTGTTGAAGGCACAGGGAACAGCCAAACAGCTTTTTCACTATTTATATTAGCATCAATATCAACAGAAATAAGCATCTTTTCTATTCCATTATTATATCTTATAAATGCTGTCTGCTGAGTTTCAGGATGAAAACCCCACATATCCTTATCATCTCTTATCATAACCATGCCATCTGCAAAAACGGTGGGTAACAATAATACTAGAATTAATAAAAGTGAAATAGCTTTTTTCATTACAAATCCCTTCTGTTATCTAATTTCATTTTCCTGTATATATAAAGTTTACGAAAACAAAATTTTTAAGGGCTTTCTATTTAATAACTTTTTGTTTAGTTAGATTTTGACCGAAGAATATTTAATAATAAAAAAATAAAAAGAAATCCTTATTGATTTGTATAAAACTAAGATTCCTGGATAACTTTTATTGT
>CAYMFI010000099.1:0-1848 GCA_964389855.1 uncultured Methanosarcinales archaeon | reverse complement strand
TTTCTGGTTGTGAATAAAGTAATACAGGTATGATAATCATTAAAAAAATTTTAAGAAACATAATCAATTACCTCCTTTTAACGGCCAAAAATATGGGTAACATTCCAGCCATCCTGGTCAATGGTTATTAACAAGTCTTTCATTAAGCATAGATTAATATTCTAATTTTGTCAAGGTATGTGTCAATTAAAAATGGGAATAGCACCAGACATCATACCCCCTCTAAGATTGTAAAGATAAAGATAATAAAGAAGGAAGTGTTAGAAGAATTAAAGAAGAGAAGAAGGAGATTGTAAGTCATACACTCTGGGGGGGGAGAGTGTATGACTTACAATCTCGCAAAAAAATTTAAAAAGATGGCTTAAAATTTGCGTTTAGAGAGGCATTTTGAGGACAGGTCAATACAGATGTATCCTTTTTGTTTTGGTTTTTTAATAATTTGTAAGAAATAAAAAATTGACCTCCTTGCTTTTATTTTTTAAAAAATAAAAGAGGAGGTCAAAAAAATTGAACACATTAACATATTATACAATTATGAGAGAAAGTAAAGACCCAAAATATTTAAGATTGCAAACGGTTATGTGTGCCCAAGAACATGGCAACAAGCCATCGGCAAAACAATTTAATACGACAGTCAAGACTGTGAGGAAATGGCGTAAGCGCTATGAAGAGAATGACTATGCCGGTTTGGAGAGTCAATCACGTCGCCCGAAACATTCTCCAGGAAGAATACCACAGGAACGTAGAGACTATTTGGCATCTTTAAGAAAAGAATATAAACGATTAGGAGCATCACAATTGAAATATCTATGTGATTTACCGGAAGGGAAAAGAACTCTGGAGAAGATATGGCGGGAAGCAGGATTAAGCAGGAAACGCAGGAAAAAGCACGAAACTAAGCGAAATTTAAGAGAAATTAAGAAGAGATGGCGATTATTTCAACAGATAGATGAAGATACAAAAGATTTGTATGATATACCAGAATACTGGGCTCAAATGATGGATAAGAAACTGCCAAAGGTAGAGTATACTTCACGGGATGTAACCAGTGGACTCACATTTATTTGTTTTGCTTATGAAAGATCTGTTAAAAATTCTGAATGTTTTGCTGATTATATAACTGAACATTTGTTAAAGAATAGAATCGATTTATCAAAAACAACCAGGCAGACAGATAATGGCTCGGAATTTATCGGCGCATGGAATGCAAAAGAAGATAGTATCTATACAGAAGCTATCCAAAAAATTAAAGGACAAAGACATAAAACAATTCCACCAGGTGCTCATCGATTTCAATCTGATGTTGAAACATTTCATAATCTCATAGAAATGGAATTTCTTGAACTCGAAAAATTTAGTTCAGTTCAGAATTTTCTTGACAAAGCATATAGTTATATGTTGTTCTTTAATTTAAGGAGACCTAATAGTTATAAGGAAAATAAAACTCCTTTTGAATTAGCTAAAATGAAAAACTCTAATATAACTGAAAAGATTTCTTTCTTACCCCCAATAATCTTAGATGAGTTGGTTGAAAAAAGAATCAGTCAAAGGGGGTATGATGTCCGTGCCACTCCCTGAAAAGCGGACATTTTTTATTTGAGACCCTTGCAGAAAGACTGCAAAAACAGAATGAAAAAAGCATTGCAATAGGAATTATATTGGGAGTTCAGGTTATGACTGATTCTGCTCGGGCTTGAAAATAAAAAATAGAATTGTAAATAGTAAGTCATAAATTACCAGAAATGGCGCAGGGCCTGACCAGATATCTTCTCCGGCTGGTTTTGCAATAAAGGTTTCAAAACCTCGTGCAAGAAATTGCAGGAGATAATAAAGAGCACCAAATAAAAA
>CAYMFI010000098.1:0-1866 GCA_964389855.1 uncultured Methanosarcinales archaeon | reverse complement strand
TTTCTTCTGTTTTTTTCTCCTCTTCTTTCTTAGAAACTCCTTTCTTAAATGCATACTTTGGCTCAATCCTTTCCATATCTTTCTTATTTGAGTATAAGTAAGCTATTATTTTTGCAGAGCTAAATCCAAAATCAGGATAAATATGCTTTATAACAAGAAGCTCTTTATTTGCTTTCAATGTATTGGCTAATCTATCTTTAATAGAGTTCCTTGATGGTGTTGTCCCTGTATAACTATCTTTTGCTATAATTTCTGTTCTTGATAATAGTGGATGTTCTTTTTTTTCAATTATTTCCATAAAATTCACCTTACTTTAATAGCATACTCTCCTTTTGCTTTTATTCCAAGCTTCTCAGCAATCATTGACTTATCAGCATCTAGTATGTTTATTCTGCCCTGCCAGTTTGTGCTGAACTGGTTACCTTTACATACTGGGCAGTTATCTCCTTTTACAAAAATCCTGCATTTTTTACAAACTTTCTTGCTCATTTTAGTTCTTTTTCTTTTTAACCTTCTTTTCTACTTTTTTATTTTCTTTTTGCCCAAACTGCTCTTCTATCCATTCAAGTTTGCCAAGTCCGGTCTGCCTCATGGTCAGGCCAAGTTTTGGGTTTGTTGGATCTTTATAGCTTGTGGCAATTATTCTTGCTCTGCATTGGTCTCCTATTTTTAAGACTTTTTTTGAATCCTTGCCAGCGAGAGTCTTTTCCTTGTTGAATGAAACAAAGTCATTCATTGTCTGTGAAATGTGAATCATGCCGTCTATTGGGCCAATATTAATAAAAGCACCAAAGTCTGCTATATCTTTTATTCTGCCAAGAACAACTTCCTGCATCTCTGGCTTGAAAATTATTACCTCAAATTCTGTTTCATAGTATGATGCCCCGTCTCCAGGGATAATAATTCCCTCGCCTATTTTATCTAATCTGGATACATCAATTACAATGCCTAACTCCTTTGAAATATACCCTCCATATTTCTTTTTAATTCTTTCTATCATTGCGTCTTCTAACTTAAGCCCAAAAATATGGGGTGGAATCCTTATATGGTCTTTTAGTTGTGTTTTGTAGAACATTTTAACCTTCTTTTTATTAAATAATCAATTTAAAGTACCCTTTTTGTCTTAAAACAATAATAGGGTCTCCTTTTTTTCTTATCTCCCTTTTAAGTTCTTTATCCTGTGTTGCAACTATGAAATTTCCTTCTTTAATCCAGTTTAAAATTAAAATGTCAACGTTTTTAACTCTTTTGTTTTTAGGGGACGTTTTTATTATATTAATTTTTTTATTCCTGATTAGCTCTAGTGATATCCTTGCCGCAATCTTGTCTTTTGGCTTCCCTGTTTCAGCTAGTTTTTCCAGCTCATCTATTGTGCCCTCCACTATGCAGACAGTATATTTAAAATCACATATTCTTTGGAGCTCTGAAAGTATGTCTATCTTAAACCTGATTGCACTTACAAGGAAATTTGTATCAATGATTATGTTTTTCATTTTTTAAGCTTTCTATGATACTTTTCATTTTTAATGAATCTTCCCATGTTACCGGGCTCTCGCATATTATTGTAATATCTGTTTTTCTTTTAAGTATTTCCTTTGCCAAAGGCAAAAAATCATTTCTCTCCATGATAAGATGCCTTCTTTCACCTTTGTCTGTGAATTCAATTCCTGAAAAATGGGAGTGCACATGCCTCAAGCCAGATAACTGGTCAAAAGCAGAGGGATAATTTATAGTGTTATCTCTTGCATGCAGATGTGCAAAATCAACACAAATATTACATTTGATTTCATCTTTGAGTTTTAAAATCTCGCTTAAAGAGCCAAACTGTGATTTTTTTCCTGTTGTTTCTGGCGCAAGCTCTGTCTT
>CAYMFI010000097.1:0-1875 GCA_964389855.1 uncultured Methanosarcinales archaeon | reverse complement strand
TTAGGACAAGTAACATTTTTATATTTCTGTTGTATTATTTCTTTGGATTTCATTTTGGCTTTAACGGGCTAATGAAGTCTAAGAGGGTGTTCACGCACCCTCTACTATTAATACCTTTTAGGTATAACCTGTTAAGTAAGTTAAACTATTTAAATCTTTCGGTTAGAAGGTATAACCCAATAAGTAAGTTTATAAAGAAAAGGATTAATATATTACTATGGCAGAATTTAAAATGGAGGTTACTGCATATAAGTGCGATAGATGTGGGCATCAATGGATACCGAGAGAGAAGGAAAAACCAACTATATGTCCAAAATGTAAAAGCCCATATTGGAATAAACCTCGTAAAAACCATAAGGAAAAAAAGAAATGAAGACAACACATAAAATAATTTTAGGAGATGCTTTGAAAGTTTTAAAGACAATTCCAGATAATTCTATAGACTTGGTATTTGCTGATCCACCTTACAATATGTCTAAAAAAAATGGACTGGCTTGGAAATATAGCAAACACGTAACAATGCAGGAAAATTGGGATATGTTCTCTAAAGATGAATATTTCAGATTTAATAAAGAATGGCTGGCAGAATGTTTTAGAGTCTTAAAACAGGGGGGTAGTTTATGGGTTTCTGGAAGTTTTCATAATATCTATCAAACTGGATTTATTATACAAGAATTTTTCCCGGAGGTTAAAATAAATAATAGCATAGTTTGGTTTAAACCAAATGCTCAACCAAATATAACCTGTAGATTTTTTACAGAAAGCACAGAGCATTTAATTTGGGCTTCTAAAAATGGAGATGGTAAAAAATGGAAATTCAATTATCAATGGAGCAAGCAAATAGAAGATCCTCTTAATCCTAAGGGGAAACAAACAAGGAATGTTTGGAGTATTCCTTTAACTCCAAAAAAAGAAAAATGGGCGGGAGCACATCCAACACAAAAACCATTTGAATTACTAAAAAGGATAATCCTGTCTTGCACAGACGAAGGAGATTTAGTATTAGACCCTTTTGTAGGTTCGGGCACTACATCAGCAGTTGCTAAATATTATGGTAGAAATTCAATAGGAATAGATCTTGATAAAAAATATATGGATATAATAAAAAAGAGATTACAAAAAGAACAAAAAACTTTATCTGGCGAAGAGCCAGAAATAATATTTGAAGAGTTTAAAGAGTAAATTATTTAAAGAGTTAATCAATTGTATTTATTAGGGGGTGATGGCACCTCAGAAGCCTTATTCTGTGAATTACAATAAAGTTTAAATAAACTAAATACAGCTTAAAACTATGGAAAGCAGACAAATAGACCAAAGTGACTATATAGAATCTGCAGCTTATCTTGCTGGGGAAAGCAATATAACCTATGGAAAAGGGACTTGTGCCCAACCTTGTAAAAGTTGCGGAGGGGGTTGCTATGGTTGTAAAGGAAGCAAAGCCAGTAAGGGAGCAGAAGCTTCTTTAGAAGGCAGGGAATCCAAACTTGCAGAGATGGTTGAAAGCGTTCTTGGATAATTTATGGGTCTTGAGCAAACTCTGAAAAAGTTTGAATTGCTTGAGAAAGTAGGATGTTTAGGAATTCTTAGAAAGTCGTTTAATTTTACAGATGAACCTAAATTTTGGCAATATTCTTGTACTTCTCCAGAAGGGAAATATGAAAGTTCTTCACTTGACGAAGATAAACAAATAGCCAAAATAAAATCATTAGGGGAGTATTTAGAGCGGTATTGTTTAGATAATCCTAAACAAGAATTTCAGTTTTGTACTTATAATAAAATTAAAGATGTTGCTATTGATCCTGCTTTATTTATTAATTTCAGGGATTGCGATATGAATTTCAGACGAAAAGAATATATAGAAAAAATTAGAAATTG
>CAYMFI010000096.1:0-1878 GCA_964389855.1 uncultured Methanosarcinales archaeon | reverse complement strand
TCTCGCTTTCATTATTTGTTGAGGGGTTTATAGAAAAAGTTATTCCTGCTTTCTGTGAATTAACCATTTTCTGCACAACAACAGCTATCAATACCTGCATATGGCTAAAATTATTTTTTACTCTGTAATAAATCGCCCTTGCAGTAAACAGTGATGCCCAGCATGCCCTTACTGCCTTGACAACATCTCCGCTTCCCTTTATATTCAGGAATGTTGCCTGCTGTCCTGCAAAAGAGGCTTCTGGAAGGTCTTCGGCAGTTGCACTGCTTCTAACTGCAACAAACTCATCTTTTCCTTTATTTACTAACTCAGCAGCATTTGCCGGTTTATCAGTTATGCTCATGCTTTCATAGGCATCTATAATCTCTTCTTTAATGTCATCAGGAATCTCTGTTGCTATGATTAGTTTCTGCACTTCATTTGCCTTGTTCTGCAATTCTTCATTATTTTCAACATTAATCCCTGAAAGAATTTGAGTTATCTTGCCTTTTATATTAGTCTTTTCTATAAATTCCTTGTATGTTCCTGCATTTATTACAAATCCCGGTGGAACAGACATACCAAGATTATACATTTCCCCAAGATTAGCCCCTTTACCACCAACAGTAGAAATACTATCTTTTGATATTTCCTTAAACCATGATATTGTTTTCATAATTAACACCTCTATTTTAATATTCTGTTATCAAAAACTTAATCAAGGATTTATATAAATCTTTCTGTTTAAATTATTAAAAAACTATTTATATTTAAGAATCATTAAGAATTTAATATGGGAAAGGAAGAACTAGTAAGATATTGGACTGATAACAAAATAATCACAGATAAAAGGCTGATAAAGGCATTTAAAGCAATTCCAAGAGAGGAATTTATCTTAGGTGAGTCATTAAATGAGGCCTATGGTGACTATCCACTTCCTATTTTAAAGGGCCAGACAATATCACAGCCAACAACTGTTATGATAATGATCAATGCCCTAAAACTTAAAAAAACTGACAAGGTTTTGGAGGTTGGTGCTGGCTCTGGCTATTGTGCTGCAATAATCTCCAAAATGGCAAAATTTGTTTACACAACAGAAATAATCCCAGAGCTTGCAGAGTTTGCAGCTAATAACATAAAAAAGGCTGGAATAAAAAATATTAAGGTAATACATCATGACGGTTCTCAGGGATATGAAAAACAAGCGCCTTATGACAAGATAATTGTTACTGCTGCATGTCCTAAAATACCTCCTCCTTTGATAGAACAACTTAAGGAAGGAGGAATAATAGTTGCACCTGTTTCTTATCTTCTTGGCCAAAATATGATAAAAGGCATAAAAAAAGGCAAAGAGCTGAAAACAGAATCATTGGGTAATTTTATGTTTGTGCTCTTAAAAGGAAAATATGGTTACTAAAAATTATTTTAAGTTTTTTAATGCATCATTAACACTTTTATTATTAAATATAATATCCTTTAAGGCTCTTGTCATCTCAAGGGGTTTTTCGTGCTGCCAGATATTTCTGCCAACTGCAAGGCCTGAGGCCCCTGTTTTCATAATATCATAAGTTCTTTGCAATAAATCTTGGTCAGAAAGCTTTGGCCCGCCAGCAACCAATACTTTTGCTTTTCCAGCTGATTTTACAACCCATTTAAAGCCTTCAAAATCATTGTTATAATTTATTTTTACAAAATCAGCTCCGAGCTCAAGCCCTATGCGTGCAGCATAAGCAATTGTTTCAGTTGAAAGATTGTCCTGAACAAATTTTCCTCTGGGATAAACCCAGGCAATAACAGGGATTCCATAGGTATGTGCTGTCTCAACAAGCTTGCTAAAATCTTTGAACATCTTATGTTCAAACTCAGAGCCAGGATATATTGTATAACCAACAGCTTCTG
>CAYMFI010000095.1:0-1880 GCA_964389855.1 uncultured Methanosarcinales archaeon | reverse complement strand
GCTGTGTGATAAAAAATTCTATTGTAAAGGATTCTATAGTCGGTGAGAATGCTGTTATTGAAAATGCTGCATTAAACAAATCACTTGTTGGAGACTGCGCCCTGATTAAGGATACATTTAGCAAAATTAATGTTGGCGATAATTCTGAGATAGATTTTGAGTAAGATGCTTATTTATGATTTTACTCTGTTTAAATAACATTTATAACAAAAAAGTATTGGAAAGTTTTTATCAGCAGTTTTAAGAAAGAGATGGCTTAAAATATTCTATTGTCTTTTTTATGCCTTCTTCAAAGCTGATTTTTGGGGCCCAATTAAGATTTTCTTTTGCTAACGATATATCCGGCTTCCTTTGCTTGGGGTCATCTTCTGGCAATAAATTAAAGATAATTTTTGAAGAGCTTTTTGTGTAGCTAATTATTTTCTTGGCAATTTCAATTATTGTTGTTTCGTTTGTATTGCCAAGGTTTATTGGGCCTATGTAATCCTGGTTCATCATTTTATATAATCCTTCAACCAAATCCTTAACATAGCAGAAACTTCTTGTTTGAGAGCCATCTCCGAAAACAGTTATATTTTTGTTTTTTAAAGCCTGAACAATAAAATTAGATATAACCCTACCATCATTTTCAGCCATCCTTGGGCCATAAGTGTTGAATATCCTTACAATCCTTATATCTAAATTGTATTTTCTATGGTAATCCATGAACAATGTTTCAGCAACCCTTTTGCCTTCGTCGTAGCAATTGCCGCAAAATAAGGATTTTTCATTTCTCTTAACATAAATAATATGGTTTGGTACATTAACACAATAAACAAAACCTTCATATTTTTCTATTCCTCTTTTTGGATATCTTGGTGTAAGAAAATCTTTCTTTTTATCAGTAAGTATATAACATGCATAAACAATATTTGACTTTCTTTTATCCTCTAATATAGCTCCTGGAGCCATTCCGAGTTTTAAAAATATTTCTTGAAAATCCTCTATTAGTCTTTTAGAACTGCTATAGAAAACTCTATCTTTGCTTCCATCACCTAACATTAATGATTCAAAGAGTATTTTTAATTGCCTTTTTGAGAGATTTTTTAATTCTGTTGGAATATATTTTTCTTTTGCTTTTCCAAATATTAATAAATACTCTGCCAAATGTTTGTTGCATATTCTAAATTGATGGTCATCAGATTCATAAAACTTAAATCCTGTTCTCTGTAAACATCTTTTTATTCTTTCTCTTTCCTTCCTATTTTTTCTATCCTGTGCAATTAAAATATTATAATCTTTAGTATCATAAATTTTTCCTTTAATTTCTCTTTTCCTTTTTCTAATATGAACACATCCTTCTGTAATATAATACCCAAAAAATTCAAGCCAGATATCCATATTAATTTTTTCAATAAAAGGAGATTTAGCATTTTTTGCTTTTTGAAAATAAAAATATTTTATTTCCTTACCCTTCCATGTAGCACTTTTCTTCATTTCTGCCCTTTCCCAGTTAATAGATTCAAAAGCACTTATTAATTCAAATTTTTTACTATTCCTCTTTTTAGTATACATCTTATGGTTTGGGGTGACTAATAAATCTATTTTTGCATTCTTAAAATGAACTAATTCACCAATATACTTTTGCTTGATAACTTCTGTTGGTTTGTGGTATTCTATTTCTTGGTTAGAATTTAAAGTTAGGATTTCATCATTCATCTTTACATCATTAAAATATTTCCAACCATCTTTAGTTAAGAGTTTTGTATCATCAGAGAAACATGCCCTTGGGCCTAATGTATTTACATTTCCCCGGTATGTTTCAACCTGCGGGTGTATTTCCGGATCTCCATATATTTCTGAGGTTGAGGCCTGCAAAACCCTTGAGCCATTAAGCCTTG
>CAYMFI010000094.1:0-1888 GCA_964389855.1 uncultured Methanosarcinales archaeon | reverse complement strand
ATATAATCAAATAGTGTATTGAAAAGAGGAGGAATTAAAAATGAAAAATTATATTGGTATAATATTAATATTGAGTTTGTTGGTTTTTGCAGTTGGATGCAATCAGGAAGTAACTCCTTCTAAGGAAAACCCTTTTGTTAGTGGAACAACAGGTCTTTTGATAAGCTATGACAAAGATGCACCTCCTGCAGAGGTTTATGATGGAGGAGATTTTCCTTTTGATGTTGTTGTAAAGCTAAAGAATGAGGGTGAATATTCTGTAAGTAAAGATAAGGTGGAGGTAAGTCTTAGTGGAATTGACCCAAGAGAATTTGGATTGTCAGATTCTGATTTTGTTAAGAAGCCTGATGAAGATTTACAAGGGACTTATCAAGATTCTGAAGGAAATAAGATAGAAGGAACAACAACTTATGTCATATTCCCAAAATTAAATCATCATGAAAGCCTAATGGGAAATACTCCTTACACAATAAGGGCAGAGGTCTGCTATAATTATGCAACAAATGTTAAGTCAATGCTTTGTGTAAAAAAGGGCCAAATAGACAAAGAAGGGGATATCTGCAATATTAATGAAAAGAAAGCTATTTTTAACTCAGGCGGCCCAGTACAGGTTACAAGCTTTGAGGAAATGCGACGTGGCGAAAACAAGTTCAACTTCAACTTTATGATAGAACCCAAGGGAAACGGGGGAATATACCAAAAAGATTCTAACTGTGAATACACAAGGGCAAATGAAAATAAGGTTTTTGTTAATGTTAATACAGGGATGGATGGATTAAGCTGCACAGGCCTTGACGGCGGAGCTACAAGCGGCTATGTAACCTTATATGGCGGAGAACGTATGATAACCTGCACTCAGAATACAGAAACAAACACAGATTTTGAGAGGCCTGTTGACATAACGTTAGAGTATGACTATAAAGAAGGTATATCAACAGAGGTTTTGGTAAAACATTCAATTTAATTTTCTTTTTTTATTCCTGTTAATGTAACCTGGCTTAGAAGCGCCTCTAGCTGCAAGAATTCGTCAGAGCCTTCAACCATCCTGAACTCTATCTCACCGCATTTGTCTATCAAGAACATCTTTTTTCTTGGCTCAATATCAAGGTTTAGTATTTCTTTCTGAATCTGCTTTATTACATCAAAGCCAGACAGGCCATATTCAAGCATTATATCCAGTAGTTTATTTCTTGCTTCTTTAAACCTGTTTTTCAAAGCTGTCTCCAGAACTTCCTTTATTTCCTTGGGCTTTGCAACAGAGGATATTGAGTAAATAAGCTCCTCTGTTATCTCATTTGAGATAGCTGCACAACTCTGCAAAATATTTTCTAATCTTCTGCAGTCCCCATTGCTGATTTCATATAACGCCTCTTTTGCCTTCTCACTTATATTCAATGATTCTGATTTTACAATGCCATCAATAATTTCTATTATCTCTTTCTTGCTTAAAAACTTAAACCTGAAAACAGCGCATCTTGACTGAATTGGGTCAATGATTTTACTGCTGTAATTGCAGCTAAGAATAAAGCGGCAGGTTTTTGTGTAATTTTCCATTGTCCTCCTTAAAGCCTGCTGTGCTTCTTTTGTCAGAGCATCTGATTCATCAAGGTAAATTATCTTGAATGGCACATCGCCAATTGCTCTTGTCCTGGCAAAATCCTTTACCTTGTTTCTTACAACATCAATCCCCCTCTCATCTGAGGCATTTAATTCAAGAATATTCTCGTGCCAGCTGTCGCCAAATAGTTTTTTTGATATTACTAAAGCCAGGCTTGTCTTGCCTGTTCCTGCCGGCCCGGAAAACAATAAATGCGGCATATTTTTTTGCTTAACAAAAGCCTTTACCCTTTTGACTATTTCTTTCTGGCCTTTTACATCAGAGAAATCT
>CAYMFI010000093.1:0-1902 GCA_964389855.1 uncultured Methanosarcinales archaeon | reverse complement strand
TTGCGCTCTTTTTATGCGGTATGTGGCTAAACAGCTCTGCTTCAAAAATAAGCGGATTAGACCTAACAAACCTTAGTGAAAATGCTGTAAATGAGCTTGCTGCACTAAAAAGCTTTTATTACGGGGCAATAATATGCTTGATACTGCTGGTTATATTCTTGTTTTTTGCATGGTCTTTTTTCCAGGGATTTATATGGAACACAATACTAAAAAAGAAATTCAACTTAGATTATTTCAAGAAATTTTTGCTGTTAAACCTGGCTTTTATTCCATTGTCAATAATCCTGCTTTTCATAGCAGCAGTCTGCTTTTGGTCTTTTAATTCAGTATTTTTGTTTTTTTCAGCTACAGGGCTTAACAAATACATTATAATAGCTATATCATTAGTTTTATTCACTTTTGTCTTCCTGCCAATCCTGCTTTATACAATTAATTTTATATCAATCCTATACATTTATTTTACAAAGAAAAGCAAAATAATGGATTCTTTTAACGACACATTCAGAATTGCAGTTAAAAAAATACATTTATTATACATCCCGTACTTAATAATAAGCCTTGCCTTTGTTTTTTTAGCTGTAATCACAATACCGCTTAACATTCTGCCATTGTGGCTTATATCATTAGTTTCATTTGTTTTGCTTGTTGTTTATGCAGCATGGACAAGGTTTTATATTGCAGTTGTTATAACAGAATTAGAGAGAATTCACCACAAGATTTAAATATACATTATATAGAGTATTCTTAGAGGTATTATGAAAAAAAGAGGCCAGGTAACAGTATTTATAATAGTGGGTATTCTTATTCTTTTTGTTTTTTTGCTTTTTTTTTATCTAATACCTTTATTAGGAAAATTCACTCCAGATGTTGTTGTGCCGCAAGAGGTTGCCCCTATAAAAAGATATGTTGAAAGCTGTATGCAGGATATTGGCGAAAAAGCTGTGATAAAGCTTGGAATGCAGTCCGGATATGTTGAAATACCAGAAGAGATAGCCATGAATCCAGGAGCATATATTCAGGTTAGTGGTCCAATAAAACTGCCATATTGGTATCTTAATGGAATGGATACTTCACCAACATTATCTGACATACAGTCCCAGATATCAGACTATGTTTCAAAAAACCTTAAATCCTGCCTAAAGAATTTCTCTGACTTTGATGAGTTTGTTATAGAAGAAGAAGGAGAAATCAAAACAAAAACAATTATAGCAGAGGAAGAGGTTGTCATAACAGTAGAATATCCGTTGGTTATTAAAAATAAGATAGGGGATAAGACAACTAAATTATCCCAATATGCAGCATCTGTTCCAGTAAGGCTTAAGAAAATCTATAGGCTTGCAAAGGGAATAATGGGAGCAGAAAACAAGGATATGTTTCTTGAAAAAACAACAATTGACCTTATGGCTCTTGACCCTGAAATCCCTTTTACAGACATGGTTTTCTCGTGCAATGGGCTTGAGTGGAGCAAGGCAGATGTTGAGCAGTCTGTTAAAGAGCTGTTATATTACAACCTGCCAAAAGTAAGGATTGACAAAACAGATTATCTTCCATTTTTATATGACCCTGTGATATACAAAAAATTCCAAAAACTGGATGTTACCAAAGATCCTATGCCAAAAGACATACCAGAAGATATTTATGAATACAACCATTTTTTCTGGGCTCCTGTCAATGAAAATTTCGATGATATGAAAGCAGGAATAATGTATATGCAGGACTGGGGAATTCAGCTTGAGGCAAGGCCAAGCGACGGAGATGCCATGAAACCAAGCACAGTTGAAGGGTCTCCAAAATATCTCAGCATGTTCTGCATAAACATTTATCATTTCACATATGATGTTATTTACCCTGTTGAGATAGCAATAAGGGATGAAAAATCATTTAATAACAATGGCTATGTTT
>CAYMFI010000092.1:0-1919 GCA_964389855.1 uncultured Methanosarcinales archaeon | reverse complement strand
TTAATCAAATAAGTTGGTTGCCTGTGCCAGAAAGATATAATCTTAATTGTATTTTAGAGTCCCTTTGTTAAACGCCCTAAGTTTTAGAATATCTTTCAATTTAATAAAAAAATATTTCTAAAAGACGATAATCTCACGAAAAAAACTGGCAAACTTTTATTAAAAATAATTCTTCATGATAGTTTATGGATTTAAACAAATACAGAAGGGACTTAAGAGTTCAGAGAAAAGATGTTCTTCTAAATAAGATATTTCAAAGCAAAAGAGACAAAAATCCCTTAGAAATCATAATAGAAACAGAAAACAATAGGAAAGTAAAAGAAAATGCATCAAAAGAGCTTGGAAAGCTAGGAAAAATAACATATATCTTCAAAACAATTCCTTATATCGGACTTATCTGCACAGGAGATGATGCAGAGCAGATATCCAATAAAATCTATAGAAAAAATATTAACAGAATTTTTGAAAAAAGCTTTAGAAATACTCTTAATGCAATGAAATCTATTGACTTATCAAACAAATTTTCAATTATTCCAACAAAAAGTAATTCAAAGGCTTACTTCAGCCCAAAAGGAAATTTATGGAACCTTGAAAATATAGGCGCTTATGAAGCACAGAAATCATCAAGAGGAAAAGGAGCAAGTATAGCAATAGTTGATACTGGCATTGATTATACTCATCCAGAGGTAAGGTCAAATTTTACAAGAAAAAAAGGTTATGATTTTATCAAAGATGATGAAAATCCAATGGATGAAAATGGCCACGGGACTCACGTTGCAGGAATATCCTCTGGAAAAAACTGCGGTGTTGCACCAGATGCAACATTATATGCTGTGAGAGTTCTTGATGGAAACGGGTCTGGATCAGACATGACTGTGGCAGCTGGAATTGAGTGGGCAATGCTTAATAATATGGATATTGCAAATATGAGCCTCGGCGGACCAACAGCTTCAAGAGCGCTTGAAGAGATATGCAGACTCGCATCACAGAATAATGTATTGCTTGTTGCAGCTGCTGGAAATAATAGTTATGGGCCAAACTATCCTGCTGCTTTTGGAGATTATGTAATTGCAGTTGCAGCTGTTGACAGATATAATAATCATGCCAGCTTCAGCAATATATGGGAAACAAATGATATCTCTGCTCCTGGTGTCGGGATTTATTCCTCTTATCCTGGCGGGGAATACAGGGTATGGGACGGAACATCAATGGCAACACCTCATATTTCAGGAGCTTTAGGAGTAGTAGTACCAAAAACGAGAAATCCAAACCTTGCTGAAGAAGTAATGTATAAAACAGCTAAAAGGCTTGAATCAAGTGAGCCATATGACAACAGCTGGGTGTTTGGCGCAGGGCTTGTAAGGGCAGACAATATGCTAAAAAATGCAAGCTGCAAGGGAAAAATTAATGATATACTCAGAAAAAAAGACAAAAATTATAATAAAATATTAAAAGATGCAGGAAAAATAGCCTGGAGGGTAATCTGGTAAAAATGGAAGAAAATCATGAAAAGGATATTGGAAAAGTCACTGAAAATCTTTATAATATAAAGATTAAGCCAGAATATGCAAAAGATAGTTGCATAAGGAAAAAACTTGAAGAAATGGGATTAAAGATAAAGGTAGGACTTGAATCAACACAAACGTATAATATTGAGATTCCTTTTCCTAAAGGAATAAAAGAATCAGAAAAAGAAAGTTACCTTGAAATAAAATTAAATGAATTAAAGCCTTATGTAGTATATGTTGAAAAATCAACAAAAATGGAAGCATTAGGCAATAATAAAAATTCATATAATAGTTCTAATCCAGTTTAACTATTTTTTCAATATCTTCTTTAATCCTTTTCTCAAAATCAGCAACATGCTCTCCTTCTTGTTTTTCCTTGCTTAATATTGCCATCAGCTGCTTTGTCAGTTT
>CAYMFI010000091.1:0-1924 GCA_964389855.1 uncultured Methanosarcinales archaeon | reverse complement strand
ACAATTAAAAATTTATCTAACCTGTCTGTAAAGAACTTAAAATCTCAGATAGATGCTGTTATTCAGGATATAAACAAAATAATAGAGCTTAAAAAAGAAAAGAAACAAGATGAATCTGCTAAAGAAAGTGTATAATATATTGCTCAAGGAATATGGTTTCCAGGGATGGTGGCCAGTAACACCCATGGGTGGATGCAGAGGGGAAAAACCATTAGCGCCTATTTATGGTATTGCTGCAAAAAATGACAGGCAAAGATTGGAAATAATATTTGGCGCAGTGCTTGCACAAAACACGCAATGGAAACCAAATGCAGAGCAGGCAATCATTGAGCTTAACCGGCTAAATCTCATTGACATTAACCAAATATTAAAAGTGAAGCATGAAGTCCTTGCCCAAGCAATTAAGAGCTCAGGTTATTTCAACCAGAAGGCAAAGAAGCTAAAGAATGCTGCAGAATTCCTAAAAAAATATCCTATTAAAAAGCTTATGAAGATGGACTTATGGGAATCAAGAAATCTCCTGTTAAATATCAATGGCATTGGGCCTGAAACAGCTGACTCAATTCTTCTTTACGCCCTTGACAAGCAGATTTTTGTTGTTGACGCATACACCAGGCGAATCTTTGAAAATCTTGGAGTTATAAAGCATGAAGCAGATTATGATGAAATTCAAAAGCTCTTTATGGATAATTTGGAGCACAATCACAGGATTTTCAATGAGTATCATGCCCTGATAGTCGAGCATGCAAAAAGATATTACAACAAAAAACCTTATGGAAAAAATGATTTGCTCTTAAATACAATAAAAACAAAAAGTTTTAAATAAAAAGCATATTTAAATAAATAAAAAGAGGTAAAAATGGATATAAATTCAATAATAACAATAATTATTTTTATTGTTGCTGTAATAATAATATTCAAGATTGTAAAAACAATTCTCAAGACAATATTTGTAATATTGATTATCGGTTTTTTAGTGACTGCTATGTTTGGCTTTTTTACCTATAAGGATTCAGTTAAACTAAATGAAGGTCTTGAAAGCCAGTCCAAACTTATGCTTTTGCAGGACAATGAAAAGATTATTGCTGGTTTTGTTGCAATAGATTCTGAAGAAGAAGCAGAATTTCTGACAATAAGCAAGGTTGCAGAATATCAAAACAGCTTCAAAAAACAGGAGTATAAAAAAATGCTTGGGAATAACTACAAGATGCTTATAATTGATTTAAAGGCGTTTGATTTAGTTGATGAAAAAGTTAGTTTTAATGGGAAAGAACTCTCAAAAAACTTTCTTTACTCTGTGCTGAAATCCAATGATCCAATTAGCTTATACAGGAGTGAAACAGGCATAAATCCTGCTCTTAATGGCATTAGCGACCATGTGGAATTTAAGTCTCAGGTTTTTGCTGTTTTATTCAGCGAAGCAATTGACCAAAGCGGAACATTCTTCATATTCAGCGAGTACAAGAAACAAAATATTATTGTTTATCCTGAGACAGCTGTATTTAAGTTTATAAGGCTAATTCCAACAGCTTTTATTAGTAATATATTTGAAAATGCAAAAAACAGCACAATTAATAAAATAAATCAAACAATAAAGGGGTGATTAACATAGGTTTTTTTGACATGCTTGGTAAAAAAAAGGCTTCTGAAGATAATTACCCTGCTGCAGAGGATAATTTTGAGTTAGACAATGAGGATGTAGGATATGAAAGAACAGGGATTCCAGAAAGTGATATATTTAATTCTGAGAGGGATATGCCTGGTTTTCAAAATGCAGATAGCAGCTTAGAGACTGGCAGAGGAAAAAGCGGTTTTGACAGGTCAGGGCTGCCAACACATGAAAGATTTGGCTCTCAGGAAATATCTGCTCTTGACCAGGCAGGTTTTGATGCAAATAAGCCATCAAGCATAGAATCATTTAAGC
>CAYMFI010000090.1:0-1945 GCA_964389855.1 uncultured Methanosarcinales archaeon | reverse complement strand
AACACCTATTAAATAGGGTAATCTTTCGGGTTTTGGCCGAATTCTTCCGAAAAAAAGCAATAAATCTTTATTAATTAGAAGTGTTTAGATTAACATACAATGAACAGGGATCTAAACAAGCCTAACTGGAAAGATTAATCATTTCAACACTAAAAACAAAAGTTTTATATACCAATTATGGATAATGTTATCCAAATATGGATAATAAACAAAAAATAATAAATTACCTTGGAAAAAACCCTGAAAAAAGTTTTACAATGCATGAACTGAGCTTAAAGCTGAAAATACCATATGCAAGCTTTTACAGAAATATAAATGAAATAAATGATTTATTGGTTATGGAAAAAGTTGGGAAATCCAAAGTAATAACTCTCAACAAGCAAAACAAGATACTGAAATCGCATTTAGCAGTATCATCTGATGAAGAAAGAAAAGATTACCTAAAAAAATACCCTATTATCAAAAAAATTTACAATGAGTTGAACACAGACAACATAATAATATTATTTGGAAGCTATGCCAAGCAAACTGAAACAGAAAAAAGTGATATTGATTTAATGATAATAAGCAAAGACGGCAAAAAAACAATTTCATTTTCAAAGTATGAACTGTTGTTCAAGATAAAAACAAACCCTATTTTCATAACAGAAAAGGAATTCAAGCTAATGCTCAGAGAAGAGCAGGAAAATGTGGCAAAACAAGCGTTGCATCATCATATAATACTAAATAATCCTGATAAATTTTGGGAGAATGTTTTAAATGCAATTCAACAAAGAACAATACAAGGAGATGTTTAATGAATGCTTAAAAGACAATAGAATCAAAAAATCAAACCAATACTTTAAAATAAAATTATTTCTTGAAAAGGCAGAGAACAGCCTTTTGATTGCCAAGCACATAAAAGAAATCCAGCCAACAAAAGACCAGCCAAAAAAGCTTTTTTGGGATTATTGGGCAATTACAGTTTCTTATTATTCAATGTTATATGCAGCAAAGGCAGCAATCCTGTCAAAAGGTTATGAAGTTTCAGACCATGATGCTGCTCAAATAGCATTGGGGTATTTATTGGTTCCAGATAAAATTGAAAAAGTGGATTTAGAAATATTGAACCAGTCATACAAAATATTTGAGGATGAATATGTTTATTATTTTCAGGATGCCAAAACAGAAAGCAAAATCGCAAGATACTCTGCAGTTAAAACTTATGCAGAGAGAAGATTAGATGAAATATTCAGCAATGCAACTGATTTTATAGCTAAAATTGGGTTAATTTTGCAGTGATTATAAAAAAATAAATTGAATTAGATAATTATCAAAATGGAAAAAACATTAAACCACTCTAACTGGAAAAATTTATTATTAGACGAGCTTAATCTCAAAGGCTATTCCAAAAAGACAATAAGCGCTTATGTGTTTCACGTAAATAAGTTTGTTGAATCAGGCCTTAGCCCAAGAGAATTTCTTTTAAATCTTATTGATAGGGGAAAAAGCAAAGAAAGTGTGAGGGTTGCAGGCTTTGCAATCAAGTTTTATTTAAGCATAAAAGCAAAGCAGAATGAGGAAATAAACAGGATTATTGAAAAAACACTCAACTTGAAAAGAGACAAAAATCTTCCAGTCATACTTTCAAAAAAAGAGATTGAAAATATGATTATCTGCACTAAGAACTTCGGCCACAGGACAATTATAATGCTGCTATACAGTTCTGGAATGAGGGCAAGTGAAATAACCAATTTAAGATGGGAAGATGTTGATTTTAACAGGAATATAATCCACATAAAGCTTGCAAAAGGCAGCAAAGACAGGATAGTAATGCTTTCTCCTAAACTAAAGAAAAACCTGAGCAGGTTGGACATTGAGAAGAAAGGCATTTTATTTAAAACAAACAGAAACAAAAAATATTCATTAAGGACAATAGAGGTTATTGTTAAAAAGGCCGCTGAAA
>CAYMFI010000089.1:0-1957 GCA_964389855.1 uncultured Methanosarcinales archaeon | reverse complement strand
TGCCAATAATCCTGTCTGCTTCATATGGGTGGCCCCCGCTTTCATGAACCATTATCCCAACCACTTGTGGGGCTGCAATAACATCAAGGGCCTGCTTTGGAGGCTTAATGCCAAACTTAAGGTTTTTCTGCAGCGCCTTAACCTCATTGACAACAATAGAAGGGATATTCCATTTTTTTACAAACTCAAACCCGCCGGTCTGGCCATTCTGCCATATCCTTTGTGAGGTTTTATTGTTATGCTCAACTGTAAGCAGGTAAAAAAAACTGGCTCTTGGAACAGTTGCCAAAACATTTGTTCCATCAGAATTAATAAGGTACTCTGTTGTTATGCTGTCTGATAAAGAAAGATATCTTGAAGGAATATTTATTTTGGTATTAATTAATTCTTTTTCTGCATCAAATAAGAGTTTTATTTTTTCATCTGGCCCAACATCATTTAAATTGATTTTCTGCTTAACCTCATATTTATCTTTGTGTGATTTATCCTCAGAAAGGTTTATTTCTTCTCTTAAGTGTGAGGCCTTTTCTGCTGTGTTTATAGTCGTTTGTATTAATTTTTTTATTTTTTCTTTGTCCAAATAGTTTGTTGATGTAAATCCAAGGGTTTTGTTTTTTATTATTCTCATTCCCAGGCCATTAATCTTACCAAATCCAGATGCTTCTGCTATCCCATTCTTCATGATAAAACTATTTGATGAAGTTTCCTCTAGCCTTGCCTCAGAATAATTTGCTCCTAATTTTAATGCATATTTAACTGCAAAGTCTGCTAAATCTTTAAACATCTTAAAATATAAAATTTAGAGAATGTATTTAAATCTTTGTTTTAAACCTTTTATTTTATAGTTTTAAATTTTTCAACCTTTCTAAGAAGTTCTTTTGCCTTTTTGTTTTTTTCAAAATGGCTTCTTACAGGCTCTACAAGCTTGTTTATGCAATCTGCAACAGCTGGCTTTAAGTCCATTGGATGCAAATCCCCTTTTTCAAAAATACTGGCAAGCTCATCATAGCTGTTAAGCTCAAGATCTCCGCCAAATTTTTTGGGCCTTTCAATTTTCATTGAATCAAATCTCTCAAAGATTATGTATTTTGCATATTCCATCAAAGGGTTTTCATCTATTATTTTTTCAGGGCAATATGCTTTGTTAATCTTTCTTTTTATTTCCTCTTCTGAATCTGTCATGAATATGGCTGTATCTGGCTTTGATTTTGACATTTTTAAATCAATTGCACGCTCAACCCCTGTGCTTGCGCTTGTAGGCTTTCCAAGGCCCATCAGCATATGGTGGCTTACAACAACAGGCTTCCAAAATCCAATTGAAGGGCCAATTTCCCTTGCAAGAACATTAACTTTTCTCTGGTCCATGCCAAGCTCTGTTATATCTGCCTTAAGCTCAAATATGTCAGCACACTGCATACAAGGGTATAATATCTGTGATGCCTGCTGAATTTCTAAATCATTCCTTCCCATTATCTGGCCGCATCTTGTTATTCTTTTAACAGTTGTATTTCTTGCAACCTGCATTACTTTTTTCCAGTATTCCATGCTGTTAACAACCTCTGATGCCCTTATAAACTCAACTTTATCAACATCCATTCCGCATGCTTTCCACAATTCAACAAAGTAATCCCCACAGGCTTGTATTTTCTTTAAGTCTCCTCCAAGCTTGTTGTTTGCCCAGCCGTGCCAGTCTGCTACATACATCTTGAATTTAATGCCTGCTTTGATCATTTTGTTGACATTAACAGCCCTCATAATGCCTTGGGCAATGTGTATCTGGCCAGATGGCTCAAACCCATCATAGGCTGTAGGATGCTCCTTTGTTTCCAATAAGGCTCTTAGCTCTTCTTCTGTGATAATCTCCTCTCCAACCTGTTTTATAAGACCTAATTTTGCTGCAATATCCATTTTAATAAGAATAAATCATAGCTAGTATTAAAAGTTTTTTGGTTTTATA
>CAYMFI010000088.1:0-1962 GCA_964389855.1 uncultured Methanosarcinales archaeon | reverse complement strand
TGCAGGGCTTCCTGTAATCTCAACAAAAGTTGGGGTAGCTAATGATATTGTGAAGGATGGTAAGACTGGCTTTATTGTTGGACCGGACAATCCCAAAGAGATTGCAGAATATATTAAAGAGTTATCAGACAAAAACAAAAGAATAATGTTTGGAAAAAGAGTAAGGGAGATAGTTAAAAAGAATTTTGAATGGAATAATATTATTGAGAAATATATTAAGATTTATGAGTTAATAAGGTAAATACTTTTATTATTTTTCTTCAATATGGGTGATTATACCTCCGGCAGAGGTTATCATGTTTTTCTCAAAGACAAACCTTCCAAGCTCAGGAACATAGTTAAAGTCATCTACCACAATAGGGCTCAATGTTTTTATAATCATTGTTCCTACTTCATTGTTTCTCAGCGTATCAATATCTTCTTTAATCTCTTCAAGTGTTGATGAGTTAATCTTTTTTTCTATTTTCTCAATTTTAGCAGAAACTTCCTGTGTAGCAATTTTTAGGGTTATTATCTCATTAATATTAAAGTCTTTTTTAGACATCCAGAAAACATTTGCCTTTATCCTGTCTGTAACCATTGGCAGGCTTCCATTGCAGACAATATTCCCTCTTTCAATAAATAATGGGTCCTCTGTTGTTATCCCAATGCTCTCTCCTGCTTCTGCCATTGTAGGCTTTTCAAGGAACTTTTCAACAGATTTAACCTTTGTTTTTGTGTTTTGCGGAAGGATTGTAATTTCATCACCTTGCCTTATTGTTCCTGACTCTATTCTTCCGGAAAATATTCTTTTGTCATCAATCTTATATGCATCCTGTATCGGAAACCTCAACGCCTTGTCAGAGTTCCTTTTCTTTACTTTAAATGTGTCGAGGCAGTTAAGGAATGTTTTTCCTTTGTACCAGACCATTTTTTTTGATTCTTTTGCTATATTTTCTCCATATTTTGCAGCTACAGGGATTGTGTAGGATGGCTTTAGATTGAGTTTTTCAAAGAAAAGGGCAATATCCTGTTTAACTTCATTAAATCTCTCCTCTTTATAATCAGCTAAATCCATCTTGTTTATGAGGACTATAATTTGTTTTAATCCAAGCATGCCAAGGATGTATGCATGCCTTTTTGTCTGCTCTTTTACACCTTCATTTGCATCAATTATTAGTATTGCTGCCTCTGCCTGCGAAGCGCCTGTTATCATGTTTTTTATGAACTCAACATGGCCGGGTGCATCAATTATCACATAGTTTCTTTTAGGTGTCTTAAAGAAAATCTGGCATGTGTCAATAGTTATGCCCTGCTCCCTTTCCTCCTGCAAATGGTCCAATATGAATCCAAATTCCATATCTTTTCCAAGAGCCTCGCATGTTTTTTTAACTTCTTCAACTTTATCAGGAGGCAAACTGTTTGTATCATAAAGGAGCCTTCCAATAAGAGTTGACTTTCCATGGTCCACGTGGCCTACAAAAACTATATTCATATTTTCCATTTTAGTTGGTTATTGTTTGTATTATTGTAAATAATCCCAAAAACAATGTTGTTATTCCAATTATGACTGTTAATTTTTTTGTATTCATCTTTTTTACAGTAAGAGCGGATAATGGGACTGAAAGCACTGCTCCAATGATTAAGTATGGAGCTAATCTCCAGTCAATAATTGATTTTGTAAGGAAATATGCTGCTACTCCTACTGCGCATGTCAAACCCTCTGCTAATGATGTTATTCCAACTGCATTTCTTCCTTTTACTCCTGACAACAGCTGGCCTCCTGTAACTACAGGGCCATAGCCTCCTCCTGACATCCCTTTGTTAAAGGATGCAATAAACCCCAGGCCGAGGATTTTTTTCCAGCTGAATTTATAATTTTTGTTTAATGTGAACAATATCACCACTCCAATAACAGTAACCAATAATCCTATGTAAAGCTTAAGCCAGAATTTAGATATGCTTACTGCTATGAACACAGCA
>CAYMFI010000087.1:0-2134 GCA_964389855.1 uncultured Methanosarcinales archaeon | reverse complement strand
TGTGCGTATCCACTGGTTAAGTGTTTACTTAAACCAACTGTGGTGTTATAGGGTATATAGGAATTACCCCTGGCTCACATAGCTTAACACCTAAAGCAACGGCGGTACTTGCCTCAATTACTTTTTTTACCATAATATTTAATTAATATAAGAAATATTTAAATATATCCTTTTTTATTATACTAAATATGGGGTTTAAACGGGTAAATGGAAAAGATTAGTTTTAAAAGATTGATTAAATACAATATCTACATTAAACTAGATAAAGAAGCAGCAAACTTAATTTTAACAATAATAAAAAGATCAGGACTATTATTAGATAAAAAAATAAAAGATAGTTTATACAGACTTTCAAAAAATCAAAAGATTTCATTAAAATTTATGAAAAGGATATCAAATCTTTTGGATATTCCTTATTCTTATTTTTACAAACATATTTTGTTAATAACAAGTGTAAAAAACACTAATGTAGGAATAAAAAATCCAAAAATTCCTTTTAATTTTGGTAATATTAATGGAGCAAGATTTATTGGAGCAATAATGGGCGATGGTGAAATAAACAATCAGATTAATGTGAGATACAACAACCAAGAAAAAAAACTGATAAAATTGATTATTAAGTGTGCTAAAGATTTGTTTGGTGATTTAGATTATAAGGTTTACTTAAGAAAAGATAAAACCTACCAGTTGCATTTTCCAAAAATTATTGGTTTAATAATGATTGAAGTTGGCTTGAAACCTGGTTATAAAACAGAAAATAGTTACAAAATTCCTAATTTTATTTTCAAGAAGAATGAAAGAGTAAAATCAACATTAATAAGGCAATTTTTTAATGATGAAGGCAATGTAAGAATTAAGGATAGAAGATTACAAGTTAAACAAACTTCAAAAATAAAAATTTCAAAAAGACTTTGTAGAGAAAAATCAGAGGAAGTATCACATAATTTTCTAAAAGGAATAAAGGAATTACTTTATTCTATGGGGATTTATTCAAATATAAGTCTTGGTGCTTACAGGGATACAAAAGCTGATTGGGAACTTTCTATTTATGGAAAAGAAAATCTTGTTTTATTTAGAAAAAAGATAGGTTTTGATTTGTATGAAAAAACAAAAAAACTTGATAAATCAATTAAGAGTTATAAATTTCCCTCAGCTCCAAGAAACAAAAGAATAGAATTTGCAATGAAAAAATTCAAGTGTGTAGAGGAAAAAAAAGGTTTTGTAACAAAATATTCACTAGCTAAGGGATCTGAAAGGTCAATAAAAACAGCGGTTTACTACCTTGTTGATTTAAAGAAAATGAAAAAAATAAAAGAGATTGAAAGAGCAAAAGATGAAAAAGGTCATTTTTTGCCAAGAAAGTATAAATCAAATTAGTTACTTCTCCTCTTTGATCATTTTTATTGCCTTAACAGGGCATTCATTTGCGCATATTCCGCAGCCTTTGCAGTAATCATAATTTACCTCAAATTCGCCTTTCTTGTTTTTTCTTATTGCATTGTCAGGGCAGAACTGCCAGCAGGTTCCGCATTTTATGCATTTTTTATGGTCAATAATTGGCCTGAAAGAGCGCCAGCCACCTGTCTTGTTTTTTATTGTTGAGCCTGGCTCATCTATTACTGCTCCCACGCTAATTTTTGGCTTTGTCATTTTGTCTGGTTGTAAACAGCTGTTATTGCCTCTTTGTTAAGCTCAGCTATTTTCTTTCCTTTTGTTTCTAAAAATGTTTCATCAATTGCTTTTGTTAATGAGCTTAATGAAATTGCTTTTGTTATTTTTGAGAATGCTCCAAGCATTGAGGTATTTACAATAGGCTTTCCAAAAATCTTCAATGCAATTGAAGTTGCATCAACAGTATGAATATTAAAATCTCCTTTTATTTTTAAATCAGCTGATTTTTTGTTTGTGTTAATTATTAATGTGCCTTTTTCTTTTAGGCCAGAGGTTAAATCAACTGTATCAAGCAGTGAAGAATCAAGAACAACAACAATATCAGGGTTGTATATCTGGCTCCTTATGTTTATTTTCTCATCAGAAATCCTTGCAAATGCCTGGACAGGAGCTCCTGCTCTCTCAACCCCAAACATTGGAAATGTCTGGCTCTGCTTGCCGTCATCAAAAGCTGCTATTGCCA
>CAYMFI010000086.1:0-2150 GCA_964389855.1 uncultured Methanosarcinales archaeon | reverse complement strand
CCTTGACCCTACATCAGATATTATAAGGTCTGTGCAGGCCGTATGTTTGCCTGCTATTTCTGGCTATCTTAACCTGTGGAAGCAGATTCTTGAAGCTGTAAAACAGTGCTTTGAAACAATAATGATAACCGGAGAGGGAAGTGCTGGCGTCTGCAAGGCAGTGCTTACAACCTATGTCTGTGACATGATTTATGATGTCATAAGATGCACAGGAGAATCATTTACCCTTGGAGCAGATGATACAGTCTCAGGAGGCATTGTAGGAGTGATGCAAAAGATATCAACTGCCGGAACAAATGTTTTAACTTCTGTTGAAGGAAGATATGGGCAGACAGGAATGTATAACACAATGTTTAATGAAAGAAAACTTATACACTCTGCATGCTTATTTGCATTTACAGGCGACTGGGGAGAGTTTGACCTTGACACCCTGCTAAGTGCAGAGATTGGCATGTCAACATTGGGAAGCGAGGGCTTATTGTATCCGACAACAAGAAGATTTATGGGCTCTAACCCGCTTGATTATGAAAGAACAACTTATATTTATCATATTGGCGCTGGCTTGATTGCAGGAGCAGACCTAAACTACAGGGTTTATCTGCAATGCTCAAATGACAATTCATGCTCAGAGGGAAGATGCGACTGTTTTTACAGAGGCAAGGAAGAAATATATAATATTCCCTCGGGCAGTGGCAGTTTAAGTGCAGGAGATATGTTTAGTGGTGAATTTTTTGAAAAGATAGTTGATTCTTCTGTAAGGTATGACAAAGCAGTTATTGAGTGGGACTGGACAGACAACAATGGCCAAATGCAGACAACAACAAAGGTTCAGAAGATAGATGAGGCTGGTGAGAGAACTCCAGATGATTGCAAGCTCGACTCAAAAAGCGGGGAGTTCAGGTGCAAGTATGTTATAGGCCAGTATGGCGATGCAAGGTTCATAGATGTTTATCCTTCAGACAATAGAAACTTGAAAAAAGAGCCATACTCAATTGGAAACACAATTAACTTTGATGTTAAGGTTGAGGTAATACCCCCTGACTCAGGAGGCAAAATACCTAAGTACCTTACATGGAAAATAACTGATCAAAACAATAAAGAAATAAAAAAAGATACAAAAAAGATACCTGAAACAGAAGGCTCTTGGGAAGCCACACTTCCAGGATACATAATCGGAGGAGATACTTTTGGCAGTGAAACAGAAAGCAAAATTACAGTAAGTAAATTAGAAACTAAAGAACAATTAATTGTAAATAAATTAGTTGAGACTCCAAAAGAGAGTGCAACATTTGCAGTAGTTTTCTATAACGAGAATAATAAGTTGATATATAAAATTTTTAATTTAAATAAAGATTTAATAACTGTAACTTATGTTCCAATAACAAGCGGGGAATATAACTCAGAGAATAGAATAGTAGAGTATAATGATAAAGGAATTAAATTTGAATTAGATACGGATCCTAAAGCAGGAGATGGTGCAATTATTAGTGTTGAAAAAGGGCAAAAAATAGATGGATGTGTTGACGGAAAAGCAACCTGGAAAGTAAAGTTTGAGTTACTGCATTCAAAGGAAAATAAAGAAGGAGTTTATGAATGCTGCGGCAAGTCAATAGACACTAAAGAATTTGAAATCATAATAGACTGCGGCACAGAGGTGCATGATGCAGAACAGCAGTGTAAAACAAACACATTAATTAATGACAAATGCAAATGCAATGAAGTTGAAGGAGAGTATTGTGGAGATGAAGGGGCAGCATTGAATATTTGTTGTGAGAAAGATAAAGTATGTGTTAGGAGTGATGAAATAAATGAAACAAAAAAGATAAATGGTGAACCTGCTATTTATGGTTTTAATATAAAAGAAGAGTATCTTAATGAATTGTGTGGTGGGTTAAGCCAATAATGCAACTTAAAAAAAATATTCTAATAAAAGGCTTTGCTGATTCCTACAGGGCCATAAGGAAAAACCCTTCTTGCATTGTTATTCCGTTTTTTATTGACCTTTTTTTCCTGTTTGTCTTCTTTATTGCTTATGATTTCTTTTTGGGAAACATCATGAACAAAGTAATCTCCTTGCTTATGCTTACCGGAGAATCATTGCAGGGCCTCACACAAACTGATATTACCCTAAACATTTTGTCTAACCAGCA
>CAYMFI010000085.1:0-2207 GCA_964389855.1 uncultured Methanosarcinales archaeon | reverse complement strand
TCACTTATAGGCTCAGTTAACCTAAATATTGAAACAAAGTATCCATTAATTTCTATATCAAACTTGACTTTTCCGCGCCTTTTACACTCCTTTCTAATTCTTTGAATACCCGTGCCCATCTTTTCAACAAACTTAATTCTATGAAACAAATCTGCGATCAATGGATTTCTCCTCACAGCAATCTTACCAAGGTTATCTTTAGTTAGAGGAGGTATTAAAGAACCTACATTAGAGATTTCTATTCTATCATCAAAAATATCAACCTGTACATTGGCGCCTTTTTCAAAATAATCCCTGTGCATCACTGCATTTATTATTGCTTCTCTTAAGGCTTCAATTGGATATTCAGGAATTTCTTCTCTTTGGATATCTTTTATCTTATAACCGGTTCTTGTATTTCTCCTGATAAATTTTATAGACTCTTCAACCTGTGTTATAATATTAGATTCTATATCTATCCTATCAAGAACATCAACTTTATCATACCCAATGTATCTTGCGCAAGTAACATAAGCATTAATAAAATATTTCTTAGGATTTTTTGAAAAAAACAGTATGCCTGAATTGTTTAACCTTCCCTTATAATCTAACACTCCCAGATTAAATAAAGTACTTTTTTTATCTATTTTTTCCTTTATACCAGCTCTCTCCAAATAATTGCTAAATAACTTGTCATCAAAATCCTTAGGGTCAAACCTTTCAGTTATTAAGTTATCAAACATGCTTTTACCCTGAGACAAAATTATTTTTTTAATGTCATCCCTTGTCATCTTTTGGGAATTAGCTCCTTTCCTCATATAAAATCCGAATGAGGATTTATGCAGTTTATTAGCTGATTCCTTTACTCCAATAATTACAATATTATCAAAACTGCTGACTGAGACTTCTATCTTAGGGTCACAATTATGTACCATATCAATAATTCTCGATTTTAGTTTGTTAGTTAGTTTACACCCAAATATCCTATTTTTATCATCAACTCCTAAAAATATCCTACCTCCATTTGCATTTGCAAAAGCAACTATCTCTTTAGCCAAAGATTTATCAAAGGATACTTTAAACTCAATATATTGCCCTTCACCTTGCTGCAATATGAATTCCAGCTCTTTCTTATTCATTTTTTCCTCCAAATATCAAATTATTTTTTCCTTGATTTTGTCAGAGTCATATTCGCTGACCTTCAAAGACACTATCCTAAAATTGTTATCAGCAGTAACCCAGACTTTTTTGTATGAGAACCAGGGATATGCAGGCTTTCTCTCTCCTGTGAGATACAACTTCCCTGCTTTCCTCTCAAGCGTAAAATCGCAATAAAGCGGATTCATATAATTGCTCAGCTTCTCAATATCATTATTCTCATTGATGTTGTAGATAATATCATTGAGGCTCAGCTCATCAATCCTTGCGCTGTTATGGCTCAGCTTGTTAAACAAAAGAACTGCCATAATTATAATAAGCATCATCAACACTAATCTAACTGCTTTCATCTTCCCACCCCCATTGTTGTGTAAATATCAATCACTTTCATTTCACCAGGGTCTATTAGGGCATGCAAGCCCAATGTTTTGCCTTTTGCCACTACATTATACAGCCCTTTCATAGGAATAGTGCTCCAATCATCCCGGATATCAAAATTCTTATGCAGGTAAACATCCCATGCATCTATCTTCTCAAGCTCAAAATCAAACACACTTTCAATACTCCTGAAATCCCTGTAAACTGATTCCTTCTCAAGTATTGCCTTTGCCTGTGCTGCATCTATTGTGCTTGTTGATGCAATGGAATCAAAGCTTTTGATTTCCTGCTCTGGCAGCATAATATATGCGCATACTAAAGCCAAGAATACCGCTGCAAGCAGGATGTTCAACAAATCTATTTTTTTATTTTTCATTCTATTCCCTCCAATTGTTTTTTTATTTCCTCAATCCTTCTCTTGATTTTATAAACAGAGTATGGAATCTCACTATTGTTAGAGCTTACAATTGTGGCATTTACAACAGTGCCATTGCAGGTAAGCTCCAAGAAATCAAGGTCATTTGATGTTGCACTATCATCAGGAACCTCAGAGAAAGTTGTTCCATTAACACCCCTTATTGTCAAGTTGGCTGCCCCGGTTGTATTAAAGCGAACTGTCCACTTGCCGCCAAGGGTTGGATAACTCTGAACATTCAATATTATAATTTCAATCTCAAACGTCTGATTTGAAA
>CAYMFI010000084.1:0-2215 GCA_964389855.1 uncultured Methanosarcinales archaeon | reverse complement strand
CCAAAGACCTATGAAGAAGGAATTCTTGACAATGCTATGAAAAACCTTGGAGAAGTAATTGAAGAGCCAAAACCAATAACCACAAAAACAACTGAAAGAGAGCCTGAACTAAAAGAACAAGCTAAATCAATCAAAGCAGAAAAAAACCTTGACAACATGGTTAATGATTCTTACAATTCCACGATAAATGATGTTAGTATTAATGAGAATGTTCTTTACAATAAGAATGGAGCAACCCTTACAGGGCAAGATGATTTAATGGCGCACTACACAACAGCAGGAGCAAACCTCTTTAATAACCTTGGCAATAATCTTGATTCAAAAGTAAAAAATTTCTATAAAGGAATAAGAAACATCAAGGCAGGAACTGTAAAAAAAGCAGGTTTAGCATTTACAGCACTCGCTCTTGTTGCAGCACTTTCAACAGGATGCAGTGGTGTTACTCCACCACCACCAGATGAACATGGTGAAATTGCAGACAGCCACAAAGTAACAGCTATTGCTCCTTATTACGAAACTGAACAAGGAGAACATTACTGCTTGATTTCAGCAGGGACTATAGACACAAATTACGAAGCAAACTATGGCGTAGGAAATCTCCAGAAAGTTCTGACTCAGCAAGAGTTAGCTGATGCAATATTTGGAACTGTTGGAGCCGACCCAACTGATTTAGTAAACTACATAAACAGCAGAAGTGACCTAAACTTAAAAGCAGAAATCCAATACCTTTCAATTCTTGAAATACAAAGAATGATTGAAGATGATATTGCCCCAATAGTTTTAACTAAGAGTGGAACAGATACATATCTTCCAATAGGTTATGATAAAATAAAAGAAGAAGTAACTATATACAATACACTTGATGGTAAAGAAGTTACAGCAAGTCAATTTGTAGCTTTTAATTTAGATAATAACAAATCAGTTATGATAATCAACAAGGAAAAACTTTCAACTTATTTGGAAAATTTATTATAAGCTTAACTTTAAAATTCTTTTTAGAATCTTGTACTATCTTAAAGGGGTAGCCAAACTTTATATATAAGCTAATTCTTAAAGATAAATAATGGCTGAAATAGACAAATGGATTAAGGAACAGCTGAAAAAAGGCTACAAAAAAGAGCAGATTAAAGAGGGATTGAGAAAAGCTGGCTACCAACAAAATACTATTGATTCTGTTGATTCTTTTGCAAGGAAAAAAATTTTAGGTTATCTCCCTTACCTTGTTATTTTCTTGGTTATTATCCTTGTTTTTTTTATTGCGCAGCAGTTTTATTCACCAGAAGTTTTTGATAAAGGAGTTGTATTATCAAGAGTTGAAGGCTTGTCTAATAGTTATTCATACCCCATAAATATTGAAAGCTCAGACAAAGAAAAAAACTATGACGAGGAATATTTCCCTTATGTTAATGCAAAGCTTGCAAAGACATATGCCCTGCTTTACGAAAAAACAAATGATGAAAAATACTTGAAACTTGCAGAGGATAATGCTGAAAAGGTTTTGTCTTTTTGCGGCACAAAAACTGACAGTCTTGAATTAGGATGCGAGTTCCTTGGAATTGAGATGGTTTATGTAAATGAGGTTCTTGATAAAAAGGAAATCAAGGAGTTTCTAAATGCAAGTTACTGGTCGATGAAATACAAGAGGGAGCAAATGTTTGAAGAAGATGACTGCTATGGGCTTGCAAAAAAAGCCTCCTTTTTTTCATTGCTTAACAGTCTGCCTGACAAATATGAGATTGATGCTGATATGACCAAAGAAGCTGATTTTGCTTTAAGGGATATGCATTATTTAATTTTCGGAAACCAATATGCGACTTTTATTTATGGCACAAGTAACGAATACTTGCAGGTTAACCACACAAGAAAAAAGTATTATTCAAACCAGTGCACATATTATTATACTAATTCCCTTGCTTTATCTATTGTTAATGAAGTATGCCCAGATAAAAATTCCTGCATTGAACCTGCACTTAACCTATGGGGAGCCATGTTAGGTCCAGAAAAAAAAATTAATGATAAAACAATGAAATCGCAGCCGGCACTTAACTTCCTTGAGGCATCTGCCGAGCTTTACGAATTTTCAGGAGATGAAAATTTCAAAGAAAGTGCATTAACAATCAAAAAATTTATTGACTCAAACTTTATCAATAATTTTAATAGTGAGGCAAGGCTTACAATGCAAGACAACAGTAAAAAGATTTATATACCTAATGAA
>CAYMFI010000083.1:0-2216 GCA_964389855.1 uncultured Methanosarcinales archaeon | reverse complement strand
CTATACCCTTCCAAAATAAACTGTCCCCACTCTAAAGTAGGTTTCATCTTAAATCTGATTGCTTTAAAAACATCATTTAGATCTACGCCTACTATATGAAAATCACAAGCCTCAAATAGTATATGCTGGCTTGTTTTGCTACCTCTTATGGCTTTATTTAAGGCAGGGCACCTGTAACCAGAGTGGACAATTAAAGGTTTGCCAAAATGATTTCTGATGGGTTCAAGAAGGGTTTCGCATAAAACAACTCCCTTCTTGTATAGTTCTGGAGCTATAGCAGATAGCCTGTTTTGATCTAAATGTTTACGATGTTCTGTTATTGTGAGTTCAAACAGGCTAAAATGGTCGGAAATCTGTTTATTTTCTATTGTCATTTTACGCCTCCTTAAATTATTAAAATGATTTGTTTTTCAAACTGTTATTGTGCTTACTAATTATATCATCTAATTCTTCTAATGCTTTAATCAAATTGTAGAATATATTTTGTTTCTCACTACTTTTTCCTGACGAAATTTCTTTCTGTCTAAAATTATTAACTATAAGTAGCTTTATAAATGGTTTAATCTCGTTTATTACCATTTTATGTTTAATAAAAACGAAAACAATAATAACACCAATAAGATTGATCCTAATGTATAAAGTGTAATCTGTAACCAATCAGAGTCATTCGTTGCTTTCTTATTTTTCATTTTAGCCATTGTTGCAATTTTTTCATCTTGTGAGTCAATCCTTTGTGAGTGCTCCTTAAGTATATTTTTTATTTTATCTATATTATTTTTTATTTTAACAAGATTATTCATTCACTTTGTTTTTCTGTCCAGCATATTCATCAGATTGGCAATGATGTCAGAATTATTTTTAACCATTATATTAAGAACGATCAGGATAGTATTTAGGTCTTTCTCTATATCGGACAATTTATTTAGGATAGAAGTAAAAAATTTCCACAATATGCTCAGCAAGACCAGAATAATAATGCCCAATATGCCATATTCCTTACCTGTTTTAATTGCCAATTCTATTATTTCCATTTTTTACTTCTTTTCATCAGCTGTTACCATTTCCCTCTTACAAGCAGGACATAGTTGTATTTCGTCTGTTTTTATTTTTACAATTTTTATCGTCTAGCAGTAAGGACAAAAATATTCAATTTCTTCTTTCATAACTAAAGGGTAAAATAACTGAAATTGTTTGTCAAGGTTTATTTTTTGTCGTGAAAACCACTAAAAACAAAAAAAGAGAAAAATTTCTTTGTCTCTTTTTGTTTTATGCGTCCATCAAAAATACCTTATAAGTCTTTTATTTCATTGAGGTTAAGTTATTTACTTCTGATAATAATTAACAATGCTTTTTTTGTTTTTCTCTTCTCAAAAAACTGCTCATTTTACTGGACTTACAAGCACATTATTCAACTTATTTTGCGTATTATCAGAAGTTAATTTAGTTAAACCCTTTTTTATTCTCCGCCTCTGGTATGTATTATGCACCAGTGATTTGTCTTTTTCCTTTGCCTACTTGCTTGCCTTAGTCCTTTTAGAACTCCTTGCCCTTGCCCTATTCTTTCTAATAGTCTTTATTAAAAGATTTTTTAGAAAAAACTCCAAAATCATCATTCAGATTTTAGAAAGCGATAAATATCCGCTTATCGCATACCATTTAGCGTCCACCAATAAAAAAAATGGGTCCAAAAATTATTGGTGTCTTTTTTATTTTGTTGTTTGTCTTGAGTGTTTCTATGCACGCATTCCACAATCATCAAACATAGTGAAATTATAAAAAAGAAATAGGTTTTTTGTCAAATGTTTTTTAATAGTTTTCAAAAGACATTGTTGATAATTCATCGGCTCTCACATTTTGTTCTCTGGGTATCCATTCTATTCTCACATTTTTAAGTTGTTTTTTAAGCAATAGGGCTTCTTCTAATAACTTTTGCAAATGTGGCGTTTTAGACTTCTTCCACTTACGGGAAAATTGACAAGCAACAATATTGCTGTCCGTCTTAAACAATACATCTTCATATTGTTGTTTAATGGCATATTTAAGCCCTGTTATTAAGGCTTGATATTCAGCAATATTATTTGTTGCTTGACCGATAAAGTAAGAAAGGGTAAAAAGTTCTTCTTTTTTGCCCTCTTGATAACCTACTATTCCTATTTTACCTTCTCCTGGATTAGGATCACAAGATCCGTCTATATATATTTTTATCATATCTTTTT
>CAYMFI010000082.1:0-2278 GCA_964389855.1 uncultured Methanosarcinales archaeon | reverse complement strand
GTATAAATCATCAGGATAATCAAAAAGCTTATAAATAATTTAAAAATCCTAAAGGATTATGGCAATAAGTCAAAGAAGATCAAAGAGAAGTGCAACAAGCTCAAGATATAAGAATAACAGAGGCAAAAGATCAGCTGAGCAGGGCAGAGTTCCTTCATTAACAAAGGTTGATGAAAGAAAGCTAAAAGTAATTAGAACCCTGGGCGGAAATCATAAGCAGATATTGCTCAATGATAATACTGCTAACCTTTTTGAAAGAAAAACCAAAAAATACACAAAGGTAAAGATAATTTCTGTTGTTGAAACACCTTCTAACAGGCACTTTGTAAGGAGAAACATAATGACAAAAGGCAGTTTTATCCAGACAGAGAAAGGAAAGGCAGTTATAACAAACAGGCCTGGCCAGGAAGGGACAATCAACGCTGTTTTGGTTTAATTGGTTTTCTTAATTCCAATCCCAAATTCTTTTTGCTTTACTTTCTCTTTTGTTGAGAATTTAAGCTCTTTAGGTACCGTTCCAAAGACAGTTTTCTTTGAGCCTACCTTTTCATTTAATTCTTTAAGGTTTGATTTAACATAACTCTCAAAATCAGTGTCAAGCCCTAATGTAAGCTCTATTTTATCCATCTTGTTTAGCTCTGCCTTTTTTCTCAGGCTTTGGACTCTTCTTGTCAATTCCCTTAAGTATCCTTCATTCTCAAGCCTAGGATTTATTGTTGTGTCGAGATAAACATCAAAATCTTTTCCGCTGCCAAGAACAAATGGTTTTGGGACAATTTTCACTGTGTTAATATGCTCTTTCAGGTTAACTTCGCTGCCTTCAAAAGATATTTTTTCTTTTCCATTGCTTAATGCATTTATTATCTTGTCCCTGTTCTTGTTTATCAATTCAATAACATCTGCTGTTTTACTGCCGTATGATTTTCCAAGGGTTTTGTAATTAATCTTAAAGTCATACCCGAGGTCAAACTTCTGGGTGTGTTCCAATTTTTTGATATTTGTCTGGGATAAAACCAATGATTCAACAGCCTTGGCTAGTTTTTTCTCGCTTTTTGAGTGTATAACAATATTGTTTAACGGCCACCTTATTCCAACCTGGGCCTGCTCTCTTGCTGCAAAAATTGCTTGTATTACATCAGAGGCAAACATAAGCTCCTGCTCAAGCTTTTTGTCTATTTTTTCGTGCTTTGGCCAATCTTCAAAATGAACACTCCAGGATTTTCCTTTCATGAATTCCTGGTAAATATGCTCTGAGATAAATGGCGTAAATGGGGCCATTATCCTTACAAGCCTGTCAAAAACATATTTAAAAGTAAATGCAAGTTCTTTATCCTCATCCTGTGTTCTGTCCCTTACAATCTTAATGTAAGTTCTTGAAAAGTCATTTACAACAAAATTTCTTATTGATTCTGTTGCATGGGCATAATCATATTTTTTCATGCTTTCATCAACATCATTTATAGTTGAGTTTATTCTTGATATAACCCACTTATCCTCTACTTTTTCAACATGAGCATTTTTTACATTATTAAGCTTAAAGTTATTGATGTAAGTTGCAGTATAATAATATGAATTCCAGAGTATATTAAAAAAAGGAGTTATCATCTCATCAAACATAGAAAGCCCAACCTTAACATTATTTCCAAGAGGATAAGAGCACATGAGCAGTCTTACAGAATCAACCCCTCTCTTGTCAAAGATATCATTAGGGGATAATATATTTCCCTTTGATTTTGACATCTTTTCCCCGTTTTCATCGCACAAAAGCCCTGTAACCGGAACATTTCTGTAGCTTAAATCATCAAACAAAAGTGTTGATAAAACATGGAGTGTGTAAAACCATCCTCTTGTCTGGTCAATTGACTCAGAGATAAAATCATAAGGAAATCTTTTTTCAAACAATTCCTTGTTTTCAAATGGATAATGAAATTGTGCAAATTGCGCTGCCCCTGAATCAAACCAGCAGTCAATAACCTCTGGAGTTCTTTTCATTGTTTTTCCGCATTTTGGACATTTATACATCAATGGATCAACAGAGCCGATATGCAAATCGTCAACCTCAACACCTGTTTTTTCCTTAAGCTCTTTTATGCTCCCTATCGCTTCCATGTGATTGCATTTTTCATTATTGCAAACCCATATGTTTAACGGAGTTCCCCAGAACTTGTTTCTTGACAAAGCCCAATCCTTTGCCTCTGAAATCCAGTTTCCAAATCTGCCCTCTTTAAAGCTTTCAGGATACCAGTTAATCTTGTTGTTATTTTTAACTAATTTATCC
>CAYMFI010000081.1:0-2324 GCA_964389855.1 uncultured Methanosarcinales archaeon | reverse complement strand
TGGCTTGATAATTATTTCATAAAGCTTATGTCAGTAATGGAAAGGCAGATTATGTCAGGGGTTTATCATGAGTTCAATGAGCTCTTTAAGGATTGGTTCAATATTTTAATGGAAGAGGAGAGTATCAGCGTAAGGCTTGATGATGAGTTTACTCCTATAATAGAGCAGAATGATTATGAAACAAGCATAGAATATCTTAGCGGAGGGGAGAGAACATCGCTTGCTTTAGCTTACAGACTTGCCCTTAATAAAGTTATAAATAATATTATTGAAGGTATAAAAACAAAAGACCTCATAATTCTTGATGAGCCGACAGATGGCTTTTCAACAGACCAGCTTGATAAGGTCAAGGCTGTGTTTGACCAGCTGAACATAAAGCAGTCAATCATTGTGTCTCATGAAAGCAAGATAGAAAGCTTTGTCAACAATATCATGAGGATAAACAAAAACGAGCACATAAGCTCTGTTGTTTTTGTCTGAAATCAAAAAGATTTAATAGGAACATATTATTTCTTTTTATATTCGGGGCCGTAGTGTAGTCTGGCTATCATTCCAGCTCGGGGAGCTGGTAACCCGAGTTCAAACAAATGGTTGCTCACAGCTTCTTGCTAAGCTGGCACGCATAGAGAATTTTGCTTAAAAGCCAAATCCCCTTAGCTCGCTACGCTCGCAAAAGAGCGCAATTATTTTTGAAAGTCTCGGCGGCCCCATACAGCTTCTTGCTAAGCTGGCACGCATAGAGGGTTTTGCTTAAAAGCCAAATCCCCTTAGCTCGCAAGTGCTTTGAAATTATTAGCAGTTCCGTAAACTTTAGAAACATTTATATATAAATGCCCTATTTAAGAAATAAGTGGTGGTAGTGAATGAATTGGCCTAAAAGAGCATTTTTCTTGTTAGTTGTTGTATCTATGTTAACTATATCCTTTGCCTCTGCATTATCAGAATTTTCAGTGAATTATGAAGCTGTTAAAGATAATGTAGTTTACATGGAGCCAGCAGAATTCTATGTTTCCATAACAAACAATCAGAATTTTAATGACCAGTTTAGAACAAGCTTTGGAATCAATCCAAAGTGGAGCATTCAAATAATTCCGCCAAGGGATTCTTACTTAACAATAAATAAAGGTGAAACCAAAAAAATAAAGGTTATAATAATGGCTGTTTCTGAAATGCCGCCTAGCTTATATAGAATTCCAGTTATTGTAAAATCACTTAAAACAAACCTGTCAGAAAAGATATATGCTCCAATTTATTTAAAATCAGGCAAGATTGCAGGGGAATATCCACCAACAGTAACAGCCAATGTTAATATCCCCAATAAAATAGACCCAAGAGAAACTATCAGGATAACAATTGATTTGAGAAATAGAAATAATCTTAATATCACAGATATGAAAATAAAGCTGTCAAGCATTGTTATAAACAAAGAGGTACTAACCTCTATTGGACCTTTAGAAGAAAAAACTATTATTGTAACGTATTCTTTTGACCCTCTGGAACCGCCAAAAAAAGATACAGTAACATTCAATCTTTATGTTGATGGAAACAGCATAAGAACCATAGAAGATGTACCAATTGAGATAATAGCTTACTCAGACATTACAGAATCATCAGAATCAATAAAATCATTCCTAAAAACAGAGAAAAAGATAACTTACACAAATGATGGAAATATAAGAAAGCAGGAAGCTCTCAAGATAGAGATGGGATTCTTCAAAGATTTGGTGACATCAACAAATCCAAAAACATATGTTTTGAAAGAGGACGGAAAAAGATACAGGGCATTTGATGCTGATTTAAAGCCGGGTGCAAAAACAGAAATAATTGTTGTTAAAAATTTTAGGCCATTGGTTATTATTATAGCTATTGCAATAATTTTGACAATATTATACTACATATTCAGAAGCCCGATAGTGGTAAAGAAACAGGCAGTGGTCTTGAATACAAAAGATGGTGGAATAATTAATATGAAGATTATGATGAATGTAAAGAATATAACATCAAAGGTAATTAAGAATGTTATAATCATTGATCGTGTTCCAAATATTGCAGATATAGAAAAAGAATTCCAGATAGGGACTCTTAAACCAGACAAGATTATATCGCACGAGAAAAGCAGCAATCTTATTAAATGGAATATAGATGTTCTTGAAAAATATGAAGAAAGGATAATAACCTACAAAATAAAGTCAAAATTATGTATACTTGGAGGGTTTAAACTGCCACCTGCAGTTATCAAGTATGAGAATAAAAAAGGGAAGGATGCTATTACACACTCAAACAGTGTAAACCTTTCTATTAAATAGTTCTTTTTTTAATTTGAA
>CAYMFI010000080.1:0-2382 GCA_964389855.1 uncultured Methanosarcinales archaeon | reverse complement strand
ATGCACGAGGCTTGCTTATTGCATTAAGCGATGGTGCACTGCCATCTAATATGGGGGGGTGTTATAATCTTAGGATGCTTGCAAGGCGCTCATTTTCATTTATTGACAAATACGGCTGGGATATTAGCCTGCCCGATGTCTGCAGGTGGCATGCAGAAGAGCTAAAAAGTGAATTTCCAGAATTAGGCAAGAACCTTGATGCAGTTGAAAAAATACTTAATGTTGAAAAAGAGAAATATGAAAACACAAAGCAGAAGTCAAGGCAGATAATCCAGAATCTAATCAGAAAAGAAATAACAGAAAAAAAACTTTTGGAGTTATATGACAGCCATGGAATTGACCCTGAAATTATCAGCAAGGAAGCCCTGAAGCTGGGAAAGGCAGTTGATGTCCCAAAGAATTTTTATTCACTTGTCTCAGAGCTCCATAGTAAAGAGAAAAAAGAGATTATTGAAAAAAAGGAAGCTCTTAACCTAAAAAATATTCCTGAAACAAAGGCGCTTTATTTTGATGATTGCAATAAAGATAAGTTTAAGGCAAAGGCTCTGAAAATTATTGGCAATGACATTGTTTTAGACAAGACGATATTTTATCCCAGTTCTGGCGGCCAGGATCATGACAATGGAAAACTCAATAATCAAAGTGTAATTGATGTTTTCAAGCAGGGAAATGTAATTGTTCATACTCTATCTGAAAAGCCTAAATTCAGGGAAAGGGATGATATCGAGGGGATAATCGACATTGGCAGAAGATTGCAGTTGACTCATCACCATACTGCAACACATATAATAAATGCAGCTGCAAGAAAAATCTTAGGACCCCATATAAACCAGGCAGGTGCAAAAAAAACTGTTGAAAAAGCTCATCTTGACATTACTCATTATCAGAGCATTACAAATGACGAGATTGAAAAAATTGAGAACCTTGCCAATAAAATAGTTAAGGATAAAATTCAGATTAATTCAATTTTTATGCCAAGAAATGAGGCTGAAAAAAAATATGGAATGGGCATTTACCAGGGCGGTGCTGTTCCTGGAAAAGAGATAAGGATTATTGAAATCAAAGGTTTGGATGTTGAGGCCTGCGGCGGAACGCACCTTAAAAACACCTCAGAGGTAGGAAAAATAAGAATATTAAAGTCAACAAAAATCCAGGATGGTGTTGTGAGGATAGAGTTTGTTGCAGGGGAGAGAGCTAAGCATGAAATTGATAAAAAGAAGGGGATTTTAGATGAGCTCTCAAAAATTTTAAATGTTAATGAAGCACAAATTCCTGCAAGGGCAGAAGAATTATTCATTAAATGGAAAAAGGCAAAAAAGGCATTAAAAAAAGAAAAGCGAATCTCCAAACAGGATTTTGAGCTGAAATCAACAGAAAAATTTCATGGGGATATTCTGGCAAAAACAGCTGAAGTATTAAAAACACAGCCAGAGCATCTTGTGAAAACAGTAAAGAGATTCATGGATGAGTTAGAATCCTTTAAGAAGAAAATTAAATGATTTTATGCATATATCAATGCGGGACTTGATTCTTTAATGCTTGGAATAGATATAATTGGGGATATCTCTCTTATTTTACTTAACAAACATACTTTGATTATTAGAAAATTATTTTTTGATTTAATATCTAACTTGCATTCAATTAATTGGTTTAATATTTTTTTTATAGTATTAGTATTTTCACTAACCATAGCTTTTATTATTTTAGAAGCATTCATTATTTGCATGCCAACAAGTTCTTTTTTGCTGTTATAATCCAAAATAATCTCTCCTAATTCCACACTCCCTTTAGATTTAGAATTAGGGTTAAACAAAAATAAATCATCATTCTCTTTATCATAACTAAAATTAAACTTTCGCATTTTTCTCAATTATGTGTTGCCATCTCTTATTTATTTTTATAACAGTACAAACAATACATTTAGCATTAATAACTAAAACATACCTATGACATTGAGTTTTACTGTATCCAAAATAACAGTCATATTTTTCTTCAGTTTCTTTTTCTGCTTTTTGCTTTATAACAAATGATAACCTTATAGGGTTTATAATATTTTCCCTGACTTCATCTAAATCTATGTTTCTGAAGATTGCCTGTTTTTCAGCATGATTTGTTATAATTATATCTTTCTTTTTATAGTTTGATAGTTTTTTTATTAATATATCTTTGTAATTCATTCTATTTAAATATTTGGTCTTATTTAAACGTTTGCTGAAGTGAAATGCTCTATATTTCCGTAATTTATGTTATTTCTTTCGATCCATACGAATAATTTTTTGGATAATTGCTGTTTTGTTGATAATCAACATTTAACAATTATTTAATCTTTTTTGTTTATAATCAACAAATAAGACATATTTATTAATATCTGTTGATAATCAA
>CAYMFI010000079.1:0-2539 GCA_964389855.1 uncultured Methanosarcinales archaeon | reverse complement strand
TTGAGGCAATGCAGGAAAAGCAGGTTACTGTTGGGAATACAACATTCAAGCTTGACAGACCGTTTTTCGTTTTGGCAACACAGAATCCTATTGAGCAGGAAGGAACATACCCTTTGCCAGAAGCCCAGGCAGATAGGTTTCTGCTAAAGATTAAGATAGGATATCCGACATATGATGAAGAAATTGAAATAGTAAATAAATATGCATTTGAACTTAAGGACCCTAAGTTAAGTGTATTGCTTGATAAGGCCCATCTTATTCATATGCATGAGTTAGTGAGGCAGATTCCAATAGCAAATGACCTTAAGCACAGAATTGTGAACATAGTTACTGAGACAAGGAAACACCCAAATCTAATAGAATACGGAGCATCACCAAGAGCATCTATTGGCTTAGTCCTTGCATCAAAAGCAAGAGCACTTCTAAAGGGAAGAAACTATGTAAGCAAAGAAGATATTGACACAATGGCTTATCCTATATTAAGACACAGGATAATATTAAACTTTGAGGCTGAAAGAAAAGGAATGTCAACAGACGATGCCATCAAAGAGATAATAAGCAAGGTAAAATGATAACAACAGAATTTTTATCACAGCTTGACAGGTTTAACCTTATTATAAAGAAAAGAGTTACATCAAGCTATACAGGAGAAAGGCGCTCTGTTATGCATGGTCGAGGTATAACAATAAAAGACCACAGGATTTATGCTCCTGGAGATGATTTTAGGGCAATAGACTGGAGGATATTTGCAAGGACAGACGACCTTTACATCAAGAGATATGAAGAGGATAAAAGCCTTACAACCCATATAATAGTTGACCACAGTGCAAGCATGAACTTTGGCAAAGGCACTACAAAGTTTGACTATGCTGCTATGCTTGGTGTTGGAAGCGCATATTTGACAATGAAAGAGAATGAAAAATTCCAGTTCTCAACCTTTTCAGATGAACTTGAAACATTCAGGCCAAAGAGGGGCATGGGCCATCTTGCAAGCATGGTTGACCACTTAAATAGCATAAAGCTGACTGGCATTTCAAAATTTAAGGATGCAATGAACAGATACAAAAAGATGATAGGCTCAAGAGCCCTTGTGGTTATTATATCTGATTTTTTGTTTGATATTGAAGACATAGAACAAGGGCTTATTATGCTTGGGGACCAGGATATGAAAATAATACAGGTTTTGGACCCTGTTGAAAGGGAGCTTGCATTTCAGGGTGATTTTAGGCTTAAGGACTCTGAAACAAAAAATATGCTAAGGACTTTTATAAACCCAAGGCTTAGGGCAGGGTATAAGGAAAAGCTTGAAAACCATATATCAAGCATAGCAAAGATATGTGATGAGCTTGGGCTTGATTTTAATGTTGTAACAACAGACAAGCCAATATTTGATGCCTTTTATGACATACTAAAATAGGATAATATTTAAAAACAAAAACTTTTTTCTTTAAAGTATGAAGCTAATGTTTGTTGAAGCAAGATGCAAGAAGCCTGTTTTTATTGGAAAGCATGTTTTAAAACTGCCTGAAAAAATAGGGTTAGTTACAACAGTGCAGTTCATTGAGCAGGTTAAGGAGATTAAGTCGCAACTAGAAAAAGAAGGCAAAAAGGTATTTTTTGGCAAAGGAAAACATGCAGCTTATCAAGCCCAGGTTCTTGGATGCGATGTTGATTCTGCTGTTTCTGTTGAAAAAAAGGTTGATGCCTTTCTTTACATCGGCTCTGGCCTGTTTCATCCAACTGCAATTTCATTAAAAACAAAAAAAGATGTTTTTACTTTTAATCCATTGAATAATAAATTTAATAAAATGGATAGAAAAGAGGCAGAAAGAATAAACAAAAGAAACAAAGGTGCGTTGATTAAGTTTCTCAGCTCAAAAGAGATAGGGGTTATTGTAACAACAAAGCCAGGTCAGGAGCAGCTAAAAAAGGCCTTTGAGCTAAAAAACAAATTCAAGGATAAGAACTTTTATTTCTTAATATTTAACACAATTGACTTTGGCCAGCTTGAGAACTTCCCATTTATTGAGTGCTTTGTCAACACAGCCTGCCCAAGAATAGCTTTGGATGATTCTGTAAAACTTACAAAACCAATAATCAACTTAGAAAATATTTAATTATTTCTTTTTGGATATTTTCTTAACAATATTCTTGATTTCTGTTATCTCTTTTAAGGTTTGTTTTGTTGAATCAACATTTATGCTTAGCAGGATAAACAAAACAAGAAGGATTAGCCATGTGAATATTGAAATAACCATTGGCCAGCCCATAACATAGTCTGTTATGTAAACCCTGTTGATAAGGTTAAATCCAAGAATAACTGCTGCACATCCAACTACCAGCACCATTATCTCAAAAGTGCTTATCTCAGCTCTTTTTTTTGACATAACAAACCCCTTTTTATTATTTTATAAACTCTTTTCTTATAAACTTTTTGTTTTTTATTCTTTCATGTTTCTCTTTTGCTGTTTTTATTTAATTAACAAATGAATAATTCGGAAAGTAGTTCTCACTTTTCCAGTATATAGGTCATTTATAA
>CAYMFI010000078.1:0-2564 GCA_964389855.1 uncultured Methanosarcinales archaeon | reverse complement strand
ATGGCTTGGAGATTTTTAATTTTGTTTTCTTAATAATTTTGTCAGCTAAAAAGCCCGCGATAATCCCAAGAACAAGGCAGATAAAAAATATTAACAAAGCAGTTCCAGGTATTTCTGCAAGCATAATGAATGCCTCATCACCAGCTGTTGCAACCATAACTGCAACCAAAGCGCCAAATCCAACAATGCCATGTGCATAAGATGAAACAATAAAGAATGTTCCAAAACAACCAGGTGTAACACCCAGCAAAGAAGCTAGAGTGTACTGCCTTAATGGTTTTTTTGTAATACTATTGTTGATTTTATCCCTGTACCTTAACTCAAAAAATTCAACAATAACCATTAATACAAAAACTATAAGAAGAATTTTTAGTGTTTCAAGTAATATATCAACTATCATAGTAATATTGAAAGATTAAATTATTTAAAAAGCTTATGTTAAAATAGCTTATTTTTATAATATATGGCTTTGATTTTGATTAAATATAAAAACTTGGGAAATATTTTTATTTGTATGATAATAAAATATGTGAAGCTTGAGAACATAAGAAGCTACACTAAGCAGGCAATAGAATTTCCAGAAGGACCTGTTCTTTTAAGCGGTGATATAGGAAGCGGAAAATCAACAATACTATTAGCAATAGAATTTGCACTTTTCGGCATAATGAGGTCACTGTCTGGAGCTTCCCTTTTAAGAAATGGCAAAACAAAGGGTTCTGTTGAGCTTAACTTTTATCTTGACAGCAAAGACATAACAATAAAAAGGGCATTAAAAAGGCAAGGCGGAGATGTAAGGCAGGATTCTGGATTTATAGTAATAGACGGAAAGAAAACAGAGGCAACTGCTGTTGAGCTTAAATCAAAAATTCTTGACCTCTTAGGCTACCCCAAAGAACTTGTTACAAAAACAAAATCATTGATTTACAGGTATACTGTTTATACCCCGCAGGAAGAGATGAAACAGATATTGCTTGATGAAAAAGACTACAGGCTTGACACATTAAGAAGGGTTTTTCAGATTGACAAGTACAAAAGAATCAGGGAAAACACACAAATTGTAATAAGAGAAATAAGAGAAAAAACAAAGGAATTTAGCGGGATGATCTTTGACCTTGAAGAAAAAAAGAAGCAGAAAAAAGAAAGAGAGAATGAGTTAAATAATGTTATGAAAAAAGTAGATGATCTAAAACTAAAGGTAAAGGCAGCAGAATCTGTTGTTAAGGAAAAAAAGGGAAGCAAAGTCCAGCTAGAGGAGGATATTAATAAACTAAATGAGCTAAGGAAAAAAGAAGATGTAGCAAACGCAAGGCTTAAAGAGAAAGTTACGCTAATGCATGATTACAAAGAGAACACAGAAGTGCTGGATAAAAGCATAAAAGAACTTAACGCAAAGATAGAAAGCTTCAAAATAGATGTAATAAAAGAAAATGAATCAGAATTGGAAAAATCAACAGCAAAAACAGAGAATGAATATAATTATTTAATACAGAAGAAAGTTGAATTGACTGAAAAAATCAATTCTATGCAAAAAAGAAAAAAAGAGTTTCAGGAAGAGATATCAGAAAAGTCAGAGAAGTCCAAGAATCTTATTCTGAAGAAAAGTATATTGGACCAGCTTCAAGATGAATTAAATGAAAAAGAAAGTATTAATAAAAGGATTAGTGAAACAGAAGATGGGATTAAAAAAATAAGTTTGATCATTAATGAAAAGGAAGTTAATAAAGAAAAATCAGAAAAAATAAAAAAGGATGTTCTAAAATCAGATAAATGCCCTACCTGTTCACAGGAATTAACAGCAGAGCATAAAAAATACATTAATGATCTCGAAACTAAAAAAATAAAAGAATTTATTGAAATTTTAAAAAAAGAAAATGAAAGAAAAAATGAACTGAATGATAATCTCAGGGATTTAAATAAAGAACGAGAAAGTCTGCTGCAGAAAGAAAAAACAACGGATATATTGAAAATTGAAATAAAGGGATTTGAGCAACTTGGTAAAGAAATTGTTGAAAAACAAAAATCGCTCAATAAACTTATTGTAGAAGAGAATAAGATTAGGAAAGAGCTTGATTCTATAACTGCAAAAAATTTAGATGAAATAAAAAATAATATTTCTAAATCAAAGGATTTGCTTAAAAAAATTCGTAAAGCAAATACCATATTAAATGAAAAACAGAATCTGATAAACATTAGGGATGAAAAAAATAAAAATATTGGAGAAATCTTAAAAAATATTGCATTGTTAAAAAAAGATGTTGGGGAAATAAACAATTTAAAAATAGAGCTTAATAATGAGATAAAAAAGTTTGATGACATCGAAGAAAAATACAAGAGAATGAAGGAAGAGCTTGAAAAGGCAGTCTCAGATGAAACACTTTTGGCAATAAAAAAAGCGCAGCTTGACAATGAAGCAGAGGGAATTAACAAAGCAATTAAAGGGCTGAAAAAGGAGATTGATGAAAAGTTAGAAATTAATAAAAAAATTAATTATTTGAAACAAATGAGGAATTGGCTTGATAATTATTTCATAAAGCTTATGTCAGTAATGGAAAGGCAGATTATGT
>CAYMFI010000077.1:0-2570 GCA_964389855.1 uncultured Methanosarcinales archaeon | reverse complement strand
TCTGCTCTTTTTTGTAGCCTTTTTTCAGCTGTTCTTTAATCCAGTTATCTATTTCGGCCATTGTTTATCTTTAAGAACTAACTTATATATAAAGTTTAGCCACCCCTTTAAGATAGTATAAAATTATAAAAAGAAATTTAAATTTTAAAATCCATCCAAAAAAGAATAAATCTTAAGACTTTCTGTAACTATTTCATCAAATTCTGCAAATGTAGTTCCTGGTTCGAGTTGATAAATTACTTTTCCTGCAGCTAGATCTTGAGAACAATATTCAGTATATGCATTGTTTATTGCAAAAACACTTTCAGGATATATTTGGGTATCACCTAAGACACCCAAGACCTGTGTTAATTCTTCCAAGCAGGTTCCCTCTACTAAATAAGAAACTAATCCATTCCAAAAAAGTATTTTTGCTTTTTTTATAACATATTCACCATTTACTTCTGTAATAGAAGCATTAGCAACACCACCTAAAGGCAAGTCTTCTAAATTATCAACCCATTCAAAGGTTATATCAGCCAATTCCTTGTTGTCTACAATATAAGGAGTAATAACATAATCTGTAAATTTGGCTAATTTTCCAACAGCTTTTTTTGCTTTATTTATATAATCCTGAGATGCATTATCCCCTATCCAGACTGCAGGGTCTTTGTCCCATAATTCAATAATTTTATTATTGTATCCATAATCTGGAGTTAATATTATCTTAGTGAATTCATGATCATAATTGGCAGGAATGTCTATTGTTTGGACTGGTCCAGGAGGTGGAGGTTCTGGTATGACTGTTCCGCTACATCCACCCAATACTGCACCACCAACAAATATTTCTGTGCCATATGTTAATGCTCTTACAGGAAAAGGAGCTTCTGTATGAAGATACTTAATTAATTTTCCTAACTTAGTATTTTTTATCCATGTATATAATCCACCAATAATTTCATTAACATTATTATCATCATTAGAATATTTTTTTACATAAGAATCAAGAGATCCTGGAGAGCCCTCCATTCTTTCAACTAGTTCTTTATCTCTTTTTTGAATTTCTATGATTTCAGAGTCTACAGGTTTTTCTGGTATAGTTAATGTAATATTACCATTAATGACTTTTGCTTCAAGTGTTTCTTTCATTTTTGTTTCCTTATTGCTTGTCTTAACCTAGATATTGATTTGGTTAACATAGGTGTTAAGTAGTATATAAATGTTTCGGTTTATTTGTTACAACGAAGTGGTCAAAAAATAAGATAGTTTAGAATGTTTTTGTTTATGGTTTTATTAATAGTCAGCTTTTCTCATAGACTCTTTAATCTGCTCTTTTTTGTAGCCTTTTTTCAGCTGTTCCTTAATCCAATTGTTTATTTCATCCATTATTTGTCTTTATAAATCAGCTAATATATAAATTTATATATTAATTAAAAAGTAGTAATAAGAAGTAAGAGTAGTAATAAAAAGAAAAAAATAATTTTTATATTCTTGCCCTTGTATTAGCAGGTTTATAATTCTGGCTTACTTTTTTGTCAAGACTGTTTGATTATTATATTTTGGCTTGTTGTTATCATTGTTTTCTGAAAGCTGTTTGAATTTTTTCTCTCCATTCTCAATAATCTCTTTTCCAAAGTAATCTTCTGATGCGTTTTTAATGGATTTTTCCAAACCTTTTTTGTCTTCTTCAGGTTTATAACTCTTATAGCAAGGGTATGAAAAAGGAGTTAAATTTAGGTCATCAATAGATATATTTTTATCATAAATTAAAACAGCTGTCCAGTCATCCACGCCATTACACTCATTGCTATATTTTGAGAAATCATCAAATAATATTGTAATGTCTCCACCAGTCAATGGGTTTTTTAAATATATTTCTTCTTCTTTAATCTTATAACCAAAAGGAATTCTGGATATACTACTTTTGGACTCTGTTGTTTGTTTGGTTTCAGCCACTATTCTAACTTCCCTTGATATTAAGTTGAGTGTATCCCCAATATCAATGTGATAAGAACCTGAATTAAAACCCTTATTTTTTGCATATTCAACTAAAGCATCTAAATCCTTATAAGTACCATCTTGTATAATTGGATTTAATTCCACCCAATCAACATCTACGCCAAGTGACTTAAAAGCCATTTCAGCTGCAACAGAAAAATCTGTACCAAGAGCTACCCGTTTTATATTTGGAATGCCCTCTATGGTATATTCTGAAGGTATGTCGCCCCAGCCATTGTTGTTGTTTGGTGGGGGGGTTGTTGGAGTGCATCCGTTTAATAACAAAACAATTCCTCCTGCTACTAAGGCTGCTTTAGTTCCTTTTTTAACTTTGTTTATTATGCTTGTTAAATTTTTAGCTTTGTTGGTTTCCATTTTTCACCTTTTATAATTTTATTAATTTGAGTTTACGTATAACTAATATATAAAGGTTTCGGTTTATTGTTACGACGAAGTGGTTAAAACTATTAAAACATAAACTATATATAATAATATATAACTAATTTCTTGAGGTAAATATGATTCCCATAATCCCTGCACTGCCTTATACTGCTCATCCTGACTTATTATTAAACTTCTTTTTCTTCAGGATA
>CAYMFI010000076.1:0-2656 GCA_964389855.1 uncultured Methanosarcinales archaeon | reverse complement strand
ATTCATATAATAACTTTTTCATGAACTTTGCAAACAAGACAAAGCTGAACATAATACTGGCACTGGAAAACGGGCCTTTAAGCGTAAATGAAATCATAGAAAAGGTTAAGGGAGAGCAGAGCAAGATATCCCACAGCTTAGGAAAACTGCTGCAATGCCACATACTCGAGGTTAAGCAAAAAGGAAAGCAGAGGATATATTCCTTAAACAGCGAGACAGTTGTCCCAATACTTAAGATAGTCAAGAATCATGTTAAAAAAAATTGCTTAATATGCAAAATAAAAAAATAAAATAATTAGGTGTTAAAATGAAAAGAATATATTTAGATAACGGCGCAACAACAATGCTTGATACAAAAGTAATAGAGGCAATGCTGCCTTATTTTACTGCGAAATATGGAAATGCATCATCAGCACATTCATTTGGAGAAGAGGCCAAACAGGCATTGGAAAAATCAAGGGCAATAATTGCAAAATCAATAAATGCAAGTCCAGATGAAATAATATTCACCTCAGGAGGAACAGAGTCAAACAATTTCGCATTAAAGAGCATAGCATTCACAAACAAGAGCAAAGGCAACCACATAATTGTCTCAAAGGTTGAGCACAAATGCATTATGAAGGCATGCAAGTGGCTCGAACAGCAGGGCTTTAACATAACATATTTAGATGTTGACAATGAAGGATTTGTAAACCCGAATGTATTGGAAAAAGCAATAAACCCAAAAACAGTCCTGGTTTCAATAATCCACGGAAACAATGAAACAGGAACAATAAATGACTTAAAAAAATTAGGAGAGGTCTGCAAAAAGCATAATGTTTATTTTCACACAGATGCCTGCCAGAGCTATACAAAAACAGAATTAGATGTAAAAAAACAAAATCTTGATTTAATAACATTAAATGCCCACAAAATCCACGGCCCAAAAGGCATCGGCGCTTTATATATAAGAAAAGGCACAAACATAAAGCCATGGCAGCACGGCGGTGACCATGAATTTAGTCTTAGGGCAGGGACTGAAGATATTCATGGAATTGTCGGCTTTGCAGAGGCAGTAAAAATTGCCATGGACAAAAAGCATATTATTCATATAGCAAATTTAAGAGACAGATTAATCAAGGGGGTTTTAGAAATACCACAAGTTAAGCTTAACGGGCCAATCGGAGCCAAAAGGCTTTGCAACAACGCAAACTTTACATTCAAGGGCATTGAGGGAGAGGCAATTGGCGGATATCTAAACAACAAAGGGATTGCATCATCAACAGGCTCTGCATGCTCTGCAAAAACACTTGAGCCAAGCTATGTTTTGATGGCAATTGGCCTGAGCCATGAGCAGGCAAACAGCAGCTTAAGACTAACATTAAGCAGGTTTACAACAAAAGAAGAAATTGATTATACACTAAAAGTTCTGCTTGAAGTAGTAAAAAGCCTGAGGAAAATCTCGCCTTTTTGGGAGGAATAAAATGTATTCAGAAAAAGTGCTAAAACATTTCAAAAACCCGAAGTTCGCAGGGGAAATCAAGAATCCTGATGCAGTCGGCCAGGTTGGAAATCCCCGCTGCGGCGATGTAATGAAAATATTCCTTAAAGTAAAAGATAATATAATCAAAGATATCAAATTCAAAACATTTGGCTGCATAGCTGCAATTGCTGCATCAGACATGATGTGCGAGCTTGCAAAGGGAAAAACAATTGATAAAGCATTGAAAATAAAAGCAGATGACATTGTCAAAGGGCTTGGAAAGATGCCTGTAATAAAATACCACTGCTCAATACTTGGAACACAGGCATTAAAAAAAGCAATAGAAAACTATAAGAGGTCAAAAAAATGAAAATAACAAAAGACACAACGTTAGCAAAAGTTTTAGAGGTTAAAGGAGCTGAAAAGATTCTTTCAAAGTTTCAGATGCCCTGCTTAGGCTGTGCCATGGCCCAGATGGAGATGGACACTTTAAAGTTAGGTGATATCTGCAGTATGTATGGCCTTGACCTTGAAAAAATGCTGAAGGAATTGAATATTATTGCTAATAAGAAAAATGGAAAATAAAACAATAGGAACAATACTAATTGCTGTATGCTTAGTGTTAGGTATATTGATTTTTACATTTAACAATACCTTGAATGCTCAGGCAGAGGCAAGCTGCAGCTGCACTGAAATGCAGGAATCAGGTGTATGCCCAATGGAAAACCAAACTCCCTGGCAAACATACTTAGGGATAATATTAGTAAGCGGAATAGCTGCATTAGGCATGTATCTCATATTCTTTGAAAAATCACAGAAAGAAATAGCAAAAATCCTGGAAAAGCAAAAGCATATCCAGGTAAAAGAAGAAAAATTTGATATCCTGCTTAAAGGGTTGAATGATGATGAAAAGAAAATCTTTAATGCAGTCAGGGAGCAGGATGGAATAACACAGCAGACACTCAGGCTTAGAACAGATATCCATAAATCCAAATTAAGCATACTCCTTGACAGGTTAGAGAAAAAAGGGCTGATTGCAAGAAAAGAGAAAGGAAAGACAAAGCAGGTATTTCTTAAAATAGAGTTATAAACGTTAATAACAGGTAATTCTGGCATTATAGGCCTTTTCAGGCCATGAGTTTCATGGCTAAAGTATATATCAAACAGGGCTTTTAGCTGTTAGAGGAGGCAAAA
>CAYMFI010000075.1:0-2771 GCA_964389855.1 uncultured Methanosarcinales archaeon | reverse complement strand
ACTCAAAAATACAGAACTATGTCCAGCCAAGCATCAAATCAAGAGGAGTTGTTGACTTTTGCGTTGCATACGGCTCTGATGTTGATAAGGTAAAAAAAGTGATAATCGAAGCAATAAAGAAAGTTGAAAATGTTCTTGATGAGCCAGCTCCTTCTGTCTATTTCAGTAAGATGAATGATTTTTCTCTGGATTTTAATGCAAAGTTCTGGGTTGAGGATATTGCGAAAAGGTATGAGACACAAGAAAACGCAACTATTATTATCTACAAGACCCTTAAGAAAGAAGGCATAAACATACCTTTCCCGACAAGAACTATTTATCTAAAGAAATAAAACAATAAGTTTAAATAATTGCTTTTCTAATTTAATTATAAGGTGATAATATGTTTTTTAGGAAAAAGAGAAATCCTTTTCTGACAATTGGAATATTAACAGGAGCAGTTTTAGGCTTGTTTTTTGGAAATATTTTGTTTTGGATTATAATAGGTGGCCTTATCAGTTACCTAATAGAGAAAAAAGGCTTTTCTCTTAAGGGAAAAATAATTGATGTCAAAAAACCCTTTACAAAGATTGGATTTTGGATAATAATAGTTGCATTAATCTTTATTTTGTATTTTTTCAGGCCATGGTTCCATATTTTAATAATGAGCTTTTACACTCATCCAAGCATTATATTCGCAGTATTGCTTGCATTGTTTTGTGCATTTGCCTTTATGAAAAAAAAGAATAAGTGGGCATATGGCTTATTGGCCGTGGCATTTATTTTCTTCATGGCATTTTTATTAAATGATGTTATTGTTGAGAAATATATTGTAAGTGAAACAGAATATCATATTATAAATGAGCTTCCTGACTCATCGCAGGTCAGGATTGTTCCGCTTGCAGTTGCTGAAAGATATGCAAAGGACAGCCTTCAGAAATCAAGAGAACGCCTAGGTGATTTTGATTTTGTCAATATGAACAATAGCCTTGTATGGACAACCCCAAGAGTGCCTGATGGATTTATACTTCATTTTACGCAGAAGGTTCAGGGCCTGATGACTGTCAATGCAGAAAAGAGCAGCAGGCAGACAAAGATGATAAGCAAGGAATTCAAGATAGGTGAGGATATAGGTATAGCAGACAATATCTACTGGAAACTCTATAAGGAAACCTATTTCATGGATGTTGGCGAGATATATTATATAATAGAAGATGAAGATATTCTGACAATAGTACCTATAATAAAATATCACTTCAGGTTTCCTGTAATGATACCTTATTTTGATGGGGTCTATGTTGTTGATTCTGCAGGGAAAATAAACAAGTATCTGCCTGATGAAATAGAATATATTGATTATCTTAAAAATAACAGGGCTTACCCAGAGGCGCTTGCAAGATTGTATGTTGAATCATACCAGTATCACCTTGGTGTTTTTAATGCATGGTTCTTCCACAAAGACCAGATAGAAATTGCCGATGTTTATGGCCAAAAGAACAGGCAGCCATTCCTGATGCCAACCAACGACGGCCTTAAGTGGATTATAGCTGCAGAGCCCTATGGAGAGAGTTATGGTGTTTTCAAGGTATTTGTTGTTGATGCAGTAACAGGCAAGATTGACATGCTTGAGATGGATGAGGACAAGACATTAACAGGGCCTGTCAGGGTTGTTGATTATGTGAGGAAAAAATTCCCAACAATAGACTGGGGAGAGTTCACGATAATTGAGCCAAGACCGTATGTAATAAACACAAAGCTCTACTGGATGCTGTCAATTACACCTGCTGATTTTGCAGGAATATCAAACACGGTTTTTGTTGATGCAGAAACAAATGATGTTATATCATTTGAGACAGATGATGGTGTTATTGAATTTGTAAGCAAAGGAACAATAACTATTGAAGATAAAAAAGAAGAGTTAATAACAAAGGATAAAGAAGATCTAATAAAAGAAATAGAAGACAAGCTTGAAGAGCTTAAGGAATTGATAGAAAAGGAATAATCAAGCAAAAATGGAATGCAACAAACCGAAAAATCTAACTAAGTGCAACTGCAGTTATGAGCCCTGTGAAAGAAAAGGAAAGTGCTGCGAGTGCATAAATTATCATCTGAACAGAGATGAGCTTCCGGCATGCTGTTTCCCAGATGAGATTGAAAAAACATTTGACAGATCAATAGCAAGGTTTGTTGAAGTAAACAGCTGAAAGATGAAAATAATCAATGTCAAAATAAAAAAAGTAAAGGTTAGTTCTTTCTCTGCAAGAGACTACTCTGTTGAGCTTGCTATTGACTTTGATGACGGCGCTGACAAGCAGGTAATGAGGCACACTCTAATTGATTATCCTGAGATGGTTGTAGAGCATATTTTTAATGACCTCAAGAAAATGGAAAAAAACATCAACATAAAATTTGATGGAACATCTGTTTTAGACAGCTATGTTAATGTTGTTATGCAAAATGAGGAAGAAGACAAGAAAAAGATAGCAAAGTTCCTTCAAAATGTTAGCGAAAAGATAAACAAGATAAAAAATAAGAAGGTTGTTGAGGGCTATATCAACCTGATAAAAGAAATAAACATGATGAAGGTTGAGCTATAAAAGGATTTATTTTTCATATCCAAAGCCATACATTCCATTGATTTCTATAGGGTTTTCATTCTCATCCTCAAAATGAACAATGAAATCTTTTGTTAGTCCAAGCTCTTTCTTAAGCTCATTGTAGTCCTTGCTCATGAATCTGTTTAATGCCTGCTCATCAACCTCATCTCCAATAACAAATGAATCAATGATTTT
>CAYMFI010000074.1:0-2850 GCA_964389855.1 uncultured Methanosarcinales archaeon | reverse complement strand
AACAGAATACATCAACAAGAACAATATTAAACAGCCTTCCATCAAAGGTTAATCTTTCATATCCAGAAAACAATGATACTATGTTCACTAACAGAACTCCAAGGTTTAACTGGACAGCTGCAACTGATGCAGATAATGACCAATTAGCATATCAGCTACATGTCAGTCTAACATCTGATATGAGTGACAACAGTATAAATGAAACAGGCATTTCAAATGAGTATTATATACAGCCATCAGAACTTGGATTTCACACATATTATTGGCGCGTAAGGGCAAATGACTCAGAAGATTATGGCAATTGGTCTGATATCTGGAACTTCACATTAGTTCCTTCTGTTTCAATAATTGTAACACAGGATACTATAAACTTTGGCACAATGTCCCAGTTTGAGGTCAATGATACTACAAACAATCAGCCGGCACCATTTGAATTAGAAAATGATGGAAATACTGAAACAAATGTCAGTGTAAACTCAACTTCTTTGTGGCAAAGTGCAATTGCACCGCTAAACACCTCATATTTCCAGTTCAAAGCAGATAATTCAACAACAGAAGCAAACTCTTTCAACTGGCTTAATTCCCAGACAACATGGGCTAATATGTCTGATTTTTATAAAAGTATAATAGACACACTAAACCATTCTGATTCAAATGATTTAGCAGAGGTTGAGATAAGAGTGGAAGTTGCATCAGATGAGCCCCCATTACCAAAATCAGCAATTTTAACATTTAAGGCAGAGGAATCATGAAATTAAAACTAATATTGCTAATAATTGTAATTCTTGCTTTGGCTAATCAAAGCTATGCACTCGGTATTGCACCAAGCCATGTTGATGTTACATTTGAGTCAGGTCTTGAAAAAACAATCCAGTTAAAAGTGATGAATAATGCTTACAAAGACTTTGATGCTGTTGTTTATGTTGAAGGCACACTGGCAGAATATATAATCATAGATGAACCAATGGTAAAACTAACAAAAGATCAGGATTCAAAAATAATATCATATAAAATAAAGCTTCCGCAAAGCCTTGAAAAGCAAGGGCTTCATGAAGCAAGCATCGTTGTAAGGGAAATACCAAAAGATACAAAAAGCGGAACAACAGTAACAGCAAATGTTGCAGTTGTATCCAAGCTAAAGGTTATGGTTCCTTACAAAGGAAAATATGCTGAAATAAAATTATTTGTAACAAACTTTAAGCAGAATCAGGAGTCTAATTTTGCTGTGGAAGTAATAAATCTCGGAACAGAAAATATCCTAGATGCATATGCTATAATAAATATTTATGACCCCTTAAACAACAAGATTGCAACAACAACTAGCAATAAAGTCCAAATAAACTCAAAAAACAAGGAAATCCTTATAGCAAAATGGGCACCAAATATTGGTTCTGGAAACTATAGGGCTGTTGCAACCTTGATGTATGACGGATTAAACACGAAGGATGAGAAACCATTTACAATTGGTATATTTGAACTTGATATAGCTTCAATAAGTGTTAGTAATTTTAAGCTTGGAGGAATAGCAAAGTTTGACATTCTAGTTGAGAATAATTGGAATGAGGAAGTGCCAAATGTGTTTGCTGAAACCTCTGTTAAAGATGACAAAGAAAAAGTATACACCCAGTTTAAGACAGCATCAGCAGATATCCCTGCCTTTGGTAGTCAGGAGCTTAATGCATACTGGGATACTGCAAAAGTAATTCCCGGAGCATATAAATTGGATATAGTGTTAAATTATCTTGGGCAAAAAACTGAAAAAATATTCGATATAATGGTTGAATATGACAAGATAACAGCATCCTTGGTGGGAAAGGCAATAGCAGTAGAAGAAGAGGAAAAGCCTGCTGTGCTGAAATCAGTATATATTCTAATCTTCCTTGTTGTGATCCTCATAATATTTAATGTGATTATATATTTCAAGAAAGTAAGGAAATAAAAAATGAAAGAAAAAGATTATTCAGATACGACAGTTGTTATTCCAACTCTTAATGAGGAATTAAACATTTTAGAGCTTTTAAACCTTATTGAAAACTTATACAAAAACATAAGTATTATTGTTTCAGATGATGGCTCAACAGACAAAACACAGGAAATTATTAAAAGGTATAACAATAAAAACAAAAAGATAAAACTTTTAGACAGGTCAAAGAAGATTATTCATGGGCTTACAGCAAGTGTTGTTGATGCATCAAAAACAGTAAAAACAAAATATACTATTGTTATGGATGGCGACCTTCAGCATCCTCCTGAAAAAATAAAAGAAATTGTTAAAGCGTTAAGAGAAGGAAATGAACTTGTCGTAGGCGAAAGGAAAAAGGTTTTTGATTGGCCGCTCAACCGCAGGATAATATCAGAGATAGCCACTTTGTTGGGAAAATCAAGGCTTCTTCTTAAGGGAGCAACATGTGAGGATATTTTGTCGGGATTTTTCGGAATAAAAACAAAGCTTGTCCAGGATATAGACATAAACAAATTTGAGATGAAAGGCTATAAAATATTATTTGATATCTTAAAAAATATTGATAAAAATACAAAAATAAAAAACATTTGCTATGATTTTGGGATGAGAAAAAGAGGCCACTCAAAGATAGGATTAAGGCAAGTAATTTCTTTTTTAAAGGCATTGTTCAAGTAAATTTTTGGATTAAACAAAAAATATCTAAGATTTCTAAAAATATCAGTGTAAAACAAGCGAAAGGTTTATATATAATCAATTATATGTTAACTATAGGTGATATATAATGAATGTAACAACAGTACAATTAGACAAATCATTGGTAAACAATCTAAAAGAGATTAAGGAATATCCCAGGCAGACCTATAATGAGTTAATAAGCCGCATGATTG
>CAYMFI010000073.1:0-2861 GCA_964389855.1 uncultured Methanosarcinales archaeon | reverse complement strand
TCTCCAGCTGTTTTCCCTTTCCTTTTTTATTTTATTATTATTCATTTATCCTCATAAATTTTTGAATAGAATATTTAACCTGCCATGTTTTCAAAAATTCTTTCAATTCATCTAATTTATTTATTGGAATCAGAACATTGTTTCTTCCAACAGCACTTCCATTTAATGAATCCAGGAATCCTTTTTGGCCTTTCCTCCCTTTCAATGCATAACCAAAAAGGGTTTTTTTAGAATGGTCAAGGGTTTTTAAGTCATATGTCAATAAAAGAAGAGTTTCTACATTAAGTGCTTTGTTTATAAACTTATTTTCCTTTATACTAAATCCATTTTGAATTAATCTTAAGTAAAGATTGTCTTTAAATAAGTCATCAGCAAGCAAAGAGTTAATATTAACCATCCCTTGCTTCTTATTAAAAATTTTTCTTGTTTTAAGAAGAATTTTATTATTACAATCAGGCTTTTTATCCTTAAAGATTATTACCAATTCAACCCTGTTTACTTTTTCTTTTTCACTATATCCTAGCAGAGCTACATCAACAACATCTTTTTCCCTGCAGATCTCCTTTAATTGCTTTATTTCTTTTTGAATATCTGAAAACATCTATTGTTTATTATCAACATAACTCATATATAAACCTTTTGTTGTTGATTATCAACTAAGACTATTAGAATTAAAATACCTAGTAAGGCATTCAAATAACTCTCTTAAAAACAAGCCTTGCCGTGCCAGTATAGTTGCCATAGGCTGCATTTCTTGGGGCAGTGGCTGAGAATGACAGCTTTTTTTCTTCGCCTGGCTTGAGAATAAAGTAATTTTCTGATACAGAAACCCATTCTGCAAAACTGCCGTAAAAATTAATATAAGCCTTTAAATGGCAATCATTTTTGTTTGATATAAGAACCTCCCGTGTAGAAGAACTTGTTGGCATTATCATCCCAAAGGTTAATTTTTCAGTATCCACATCAAAACCAGTACGGTTCCCAACCATAAGGCTCATATCAATCTCTTTGATATCCTTTATTATATAATGTGAATAGAAAAAAATTGTTGACGATATGCTCATTATTGCAGCAATAGACAATAAGATAAAAAGTTGGTTTTTTTTCACTGTAATCACTCCTTTATTTTCTTTTGCTTTCTTTCACTCTTCCCTTTTTTAGTAATCCAAATAATATCAACAATAATAAGCAGGATAATAATCAATATTAGCATGGTTGTTGTGCTAAGTCTTATTACCCCTGGTTCTTCAGCAAATGTCACTTTTTTTTCAATAACACTAACCATTCCTGTTTCTGTTGTTGTCTTATCCTCATAATAGATAGTTATCTCAGCATCATAAAAGCCAGCTTGAATATTAGTTGTGTCCCAATAAGTTGTTATTATCTTTTTCTCCCAAGGTAATAGTTCTATATTAGGAGTTTGTATAATACTCTCATTTATTTTTATCTTGCCATAAACATTTTCAATCTTGTTTCCCCAGTCGCTCTCTATCTCAATATCAAGCTTATTTATTTTGTCTTTCTCAAACTCTTTTGTGTAATTAATTATCTTAATCTTGAGCTCTCCTATCCTGAAACTTTTTTTATCTTCTTTTGTTTCACCATCATAGTTTAGGATGGCAACAGCGCTATATGTTCCTGCATGATAACCTATTGTGCTAAGTTGTGCATGCAATGTTTCCTCTGTATTAGATTTTAATGGCTTTTCATCTGTATAAATTGTAGCAAGCTTTTCATTATCCGGACTGTAGACATCTATTGCTGCCTTTATGCTGCTTATGTCTTCTTCTCCAAAGCTTTTTACATTAACAGCAAAATTAACTGGCTCATTAAGGTTGATATTTGGCGCGCTAAGGCTCATCTCAACATATTTTCCAGGATTAAGGATGTGTATCAGGATATAAACCATTGCATCACATGATGTTCCAACATTGCCGCTTATCTTTGAGTTGTCAATTACTTCTTTTGCTGTAATCCAAACCTTATGATGCCCCGGAATTTCAATTTTTTCCGGAAGCTTGACAATCACCTTAAATGATCTGTCAGTATTCTCAGATTTGATAATTGTCTTGCTTAAAGTAACATATTCTGACAAGTATCCTAAAACAAACAACTCAACATCCATTCTTGATGCTGAAACCGCAAAGTTAAAGGTTTTTTCAAGCCCTGGCTTAAAATCAAGTTCATTGTTACTTGGAAAATATATTCCTACTGCATATGTTGGGTTAGTAAGAACAAGAGCAGAAACTATTAAAAAAACAAATAATGTTATTATTTTAATTAGTTTAATCATTATGCATCATTAAAATATTTTATAAAAAGAAAAATAATTTTAGATTAGTGCAGCTGATGCAGTCATTACATTTGACTTTCCACCTGTTGCAGCGCTTGGTATCTGAACAAGCACATCAAAATTTAATGTATCTGAGGCATCATCAGCAAGGAACCCGCCTCCAGTGCTGTTGCATACTACTACTGCTGTTGCTGCGCAGGTTTGCCAAGCACCGGGTGTCAGAGCTATACCTGGGCATGAGCCTGGGTCTAGATTGCTTACATTCCATTGACATACTGCACCAGTGGGATAAATAAAATCAGCTGCATTTTTTTGCATGGTTATGTTAAGTGTTACATTTTTGTTTCCAATATTCTCCAGGACAAGGCCTGCTGTTTGTGGAGTAAAGTCTGTGCAGTTTGCACCTATGCTTGAATCATAACTGTTTAACACACAAAAATCATAACCTGTTTTAACTGTGCCTGAGCCCCAGTTAATTGTATCTGTTGTAAAATTAACCTGCACCAATGCTGATATATCAAGCTGTACAATAGCCTCTTCTGGCAAACCATATAATCCAGTTATTATT
>CAYMFI010000072.1:0-2881 GCA_964389855.1 uncultured Methanosarcinales archaeon | reverse complement strand
ATAATATATACGGAGAACCTAACGTTAATTTTCTTGAAGAATTCAGGGAAGTAACCCACATTATTACAAATCCACCCTATAAGTTAGCACAAAAATTTGCTGAACATGCATTAACTTGTGCTAGGGGAAAAGTAGCCTTGCTTTTAAAGCTTGCTTTTTTGGAAGGAGCATCAAGATATCGTCTCTTTCAAAAATTTCCTATAAAAACTGTTTATGTATTTTCAAAACGGCTGCCACTATCTAAAAATGGGAATACACAAAAGCAAAGCAGTATGATTCCTTTTGCGTGGTTTTTATGGGAAAAGGGATTTAAAGGGAAAACTATAATAGAATGGATAATGGCTCAGGATAATCATAAGAAGGAATCTGTAAAAAGAAAACCTATTTTACGCCTTGTTTGAGATAAAGATATATGCCAGGATTGTTGAACTGCAATATAGGTGACTTAAATAAAATAAATTATGAGTGTGGAAATTGTAAGACCTGCAACCCAACATCTAATCTTGTATACCCATTTGAAAGGAATCTAACTACTTCGGAAACTCTTGTTGAAGAATTGAAATATTCTATAGAGAAAAATACAAATTATAGATGTGAACCGACAACTATTTTGAAAAATCCAGATATCTGTGTAATAAATAAAAATAATGACAAAATAATTTGTAGGACTGAAGCCAAATATTTAGAAGGCAAAGCCTTTATGAAGGCAGAGAAAATATTGGGTTTAAAGCCGAAAGAAACTCTTGTAGTTGACGGACCTAAGCTAATCAGTTACTTTGAGTGCGATGAGAATGATTTTAAAGAGCTTGGCTATCATGTCCCGATTTTTATTGTATGGAAATTTGATCGGCCATGTCAAGATATAGGCGGCATTTGTGTTTATCAGAATATAGATGTCCTGCATACAATCTATAGGCAAAAAGGTTATGAGCGAACTTTTACACGTCAACGTGGGGAAGGCGATATTGTAAGCAGATTTGAACTCGGTATTAGAGATAAGTATCATTTTTCAATAAAAGAATGTAAGCCCATTGAGAATTTGATAAGTGAGATTTTATCTATACCATAATGAGGTGGACCCCATTGATTGGACAGTTTTGGGGCTGATTTAAGGTGGGAACCACCTGCCATCATGCCGCCAGTTTCATGGGCATCCAGCCCGTGTCAGATTGTAGTATGCCTCATACGGCGTTCTGTCGTCCAGAGAAGAATGAGGACCTTGACAGAGGTATAATCAAAAAGTGTGCAAAAACATAGGCGGTGTATCCTCTTTCTTCTTGAGTATTACTTCCAAAGAAAGGCTTTATCAAAAAAAGTAATATAAAGTAAACAGAGCAATGTCTGATAATAACCTTATAGAGACAATCATCAACCACAAAAACGCCAGAGACCTTCTCAGTGACCTGTTAAACGGAACAAACGCATGGCTGCTTGATACACTTGCGCAGCTTGAGCCAGAAACAGACAAGTCAAAAGAAGGTGCAATAAAAACAAGGCTCAGCACACTCTTAAGGGATTATCTAGAGACCTTATACGGGCTGCAAAGACAAGAAGGCATCACACAGCAATCGTATATAGATTTCCTTCAAAAAGATGCAGAGACGCCAAAAACTCTTTTGACATACCTGCTAAAGACTCTCCAGACAAAATATAAGGATGCCTTTCTGGCTGCCTCTATTGCCGTTCTGATAGCGCTGGAAAGAATAGAAGACAGCTACAGGGGGTTTCTGGAAGGACTGGCAGCATCGAATAATCCCCATATTGCTGATGATCCTAGTATTGCCCTGGTGGTATTTAATACATTTGTTTTGCAAAACAAATTATGCGCTGCCGTTCCGTAAAATAGGCTCACAACAAAAAGAATAAGGCTACAGAGCAGCCCCTGTAGCCTTATTAATGGTAGATTAATTAATTTTCCTTAATTTTCCCGCAAGCAATTTTATCCCATATTTGTTCAATCTCTGCCTTGCTAAGATCTTCATCCCCCCCAAGGTCCATATCCTCTTCCTGACGTTCCCAGATCCAATGGTTTATAGCACTTAGCACCCTCATCCACTTGGATGGTCTATGCAGTTCAGGCAGTTCAACAAAATAAGTTCCTTTCATTTTTCTTTTTCCTCCTCCGCCTTCCATAAAATGATTAATTTCCCCCTGTCAAAGACAGGGTTAAAAAAACAAAAAAGCCGCAGGGACTGAAAATACAGCTCTGTGGCTTAATTTTCGTTTGTAACTAATAAAAATACTGTCTATAGAAGTATTACTTTCTTTAGTATGAGACAATTAAAAAGCTGGCAGTCAAGGACAGATGCAGAAATGCCTTAAATGGAGCTGTAGCTAAGAATAAGAGAGTTGTGAAGGAAGGCTATATAAAAAAACTACAAAACTACCTTGACAAACCAAAAAAGCCTGCTAAGAGGCTCAAAACTATAGCTCAAAAAGCTGCTAAAACAAGGTGGAGTAAAAAAGCCTAAAGTGCGTGTTATTTTGTTTATTTTTTTAAATTATACTTATTAAGTTGTGTCTGCAAAGCCTCTATGAATTTGGGAAGCCTATCAGCACTAACAATCACACTCCCTACGCAGTCAGCCCTTACTTTGTCTGGAAGAGGTAGAGAATCATCTAATCGAATAGAAGGTTTGATCTCAAAAAAAGAGATTTTAAATTCATGCTCTATGGTCTGAATAATCATGTTTGTAGCAAATGGAGTTATAAGACCCTCAGGTATATGCCATTCAATCGGAACTGTTACTTCTTTTTTGCTTGTCTCTGTTTTTTCCCTGGCCATAAAATTGTTCTCCTTCAATTTTAATAAGTTACAATAAACTATCCACAGCTTCCTATACTAATAGGAACATTTTGAGAAGCAGAAGCCTTAGACCTT
>CAYMFI010000071.1:0-2889 GCA_964389855.1 uncultured Methanosarcinales archaeon | reverse complement strand
TTCCCTGTTTTATAATAACAAATTTTTCAGAATTTGTTTTTATTGCATTAACAGGCCCGCCAATTATTACATTATCTTTAATTCCAACTGCTATCTCTAAAATAGGATGGATATAGTTTGTCTTGCCTGTTACCATAAAAGCTCCTTTAGCTATATACTCGCCGGAGTTTGCCTTTTTTGTCAGCTGGTCTGGATTTACATAAAAAACTTCAAGGCTTGACAAGCCCAAACGCCATCCCCTACTATAAGAACCAGTTGCCTGTGCAGCTTCCTGTGTTGTTGCATCTCCAATCTTTTTATTATCTGATTTAATAACAAAAAATGGAGAACCAGCCATATCTGTGTGAAAAACAAGGTCATTTGTTTCAGTATGTTTTTTTACTATAATCTCATTAGTTGTTGCATCCCTTCCGCCAATGCATAGAAATCCCTCAGAGCTGAAGAACCACCTGAACTTTTCATACCATTCTTTTTTTCTAACTGGTTTTTCTGTTATTTTTTCACTTGAAACTATTTTTTTATTTTTATCATTTAATAAACTTAGCTTATCCTGACTCTTTTCAAAAGCTTTTTTTGCACCTTCAAGCTTTTTTCTTGATTTCTTTGCTTTTTCAAAATAAACAGCGGCATTCTGCTCAATGGATTTTTTAATGTCAAGGGTTATTCTAGCCATAGGAATGTAAATTATGCATGACTATTTATTGTTTTCGAAAAATTCTGAATTATACTAAAGGTGGCTTTCCTCCCTGCAGGGCATAGAATTTCTTATTCTTGTATTCAAGGCTAAAAACATCTGTATTGCAGTCAGTAGCCCTCATCTTAACAATTGATATCTCCCTTATAACCTTTCTGAATCTCTCTGTATGCTGCAGGAAAATTATCCCATCTGCCAGATAATCCTCAACCTCATACTCGCTATACTTGCTTTTGTCAAGAGGCATCTCAGAAATCAAGAAAGTTGTTAATTCAACATCCCTCAAAAATTCAAATATATAGAACAGTTTTGTTCTTGGGTCCTCAAAGCTTGACAAAACATATAGTGCAGATAATGAATCAAGAACAAACAAATCACATTGTGCTTCTGCTTTAATCTTTTTTATTATATTCTTTATAACATTCAGCCAGTCACCGCTAGGACCGATTTTAGTTTCCTTTATCTGCTTTCTTATTGCACCCAAATCTGAGATGACCAATGATCCTCCCTTTGCTGATTTAATATCCTTAATTGTTGCATTTAGTTTTGCTATGTCTGACATAACAACAAGGTTGATTTTTGAAAAATCATAACCCATGTTTTCTGCATGCTCTAACAATGATTTAGCTGACTGCTCAAGTGAAAGATATAATCCTGTTTTTCCATCCAATGCCTCATTGTACAGAATATTAAAGGCTACACTGCTTTTCATTGTTCCAGCTGTACCACAAATCAGTGTGACATATCCCTCTGGAATCCCTCCTTGCAATTGTTCGTCAAAGCCATTTATATAAAGTTTAATTCTTTTCATTTCTTTATTATCTTTTACCATTTTTCCCTCCAATTAATCTCTTTTATAAGTTAAATTATTTAACTTTCCGTTTTTTATTCCAACAATAATCTCTTTTTGTTTTTTACTGTTTGTGATAAATGCAGAACCAATTATCATTCCTTCTGTTTTGTATTGCCAGAGTTTTTTGCCAACATAATTTCCTGGTTCTGATGTTACTAGCTCATTATAGTGACCTGGCTGCTGGGTTATTCCTGAAACTCCTGGCATATAATCAAGGAGGAATGTACCTTCTGCATCAAGAATATAAACAGAGCTGTCATAAGACCCGGCAATAACCTCCAGTTTGCCGTCATTATCTATATCTATCACTAAAGGGGTTGCAACTACCCAGAAATTTGTTTCATAGCTCCATATCTTGCTTCCTTTGCATGACAGGCAGTATACATTATCGTCGCATGAGCCAAATATTATTTCAAGTTTTTTGTCATTATTGATATCAACTAAGCAGACTTCTGAGCATATCCTGCCTTCTGTCTCATAAATCCATTCAAGTTTTCCATTTTCATCTAGCACATAAATATTATTATCAGCAGAGCCAATAACAATATACTTTTTGTTATTATCATAAATAGCACCTATTGCCGGCTTTGCTGTTATTTTGCCCTTTGTCTTGAACTGCCATAATAATTTTCCTTTTGTATCCAAAGAGTAAATTTTACCGTTATTGGAGCCAAATATTACCTGTGTTCTTTTGCCTTTTAAAAAAGCAGGGCTTGATTCAATTTCTGAGTCTGCCTTAAATTTCCATAAAAGCTTTCCCTTTAAGTTTAGGGCATAAAGATTTTTGTCATTAGAACCAAATATAATCATATTGTCCTGCACAAGTGCAGATGACCTTATCTCTCCATCTGTTTTGAATTTCCACAATAATTTTCCTGATGATGTCAAGGCATAGAATTTTCCAAGGTCACATCCAAAAAGAACCTCTTTTTTCCCGTCCTTGTTTATATCAGCAAGTGTTGGCGAGGCATAAATGCTTTTTGCAGTTTCTTCATCAAGAAACATCTGCTGAATTTCATCAATTTTTTCCTGGATTGAATAGAACCATTTTATTTTGGCATCAGCATCAATCATATACATCTTTCCATCTTGTGTGCCAAATGCAATTCCTGCCTGCCCTTTAGTTATCTCCTCTGTGATTGGGCTTGATGATATAGAAGAAGAAATGTCAAAACCCCATTTTTTTTCTATTTTTCCAAGCTTTTTTCCACTAAGCTTTTTTAATGTATCTGAAATAACACCCATTTTTTATTAATGTTTTGATTTTCAGTATAAAAAACTTTTGATTTTAAGACTTTCCTTTGTACCTTCCCCTTGATTCCACTTTTTCAAGCCTTTTTAT
>CAYMFI010000070.1:0-2997 GCA_964389855.1 uncultured Methanosarcinales archaeon | reverse complement strand
TCTATATAATTTGTTATATGAACGTGAGATTGAATTGTAGTAATCCATCTTAAGAATTTAATACTCCTTGTTTGTTAGATTGTATTGCACAACATGGTATGCATCAAGCTTAAATGGATAACTTGGCGTTGTTATGCCTGTTATATTATATAGTTTATATCCATAATCATCACACTCATTACTCCAGAAACAGTAGTCAACATAGCTTTTATCAGTAACATCATTGCATAATGTCTGGTTTATCATTGATTCTATGCCGCAGCATAATGAAGGTGAATTATTATTATAAAATCTCATAAGATAGCTTGGTGAATGCTCAGTGGATTCATTAGATTCATGCCTGTAAGTTGCGTTTGCAATATGTTCGCTTAGTGTGATAACACCCCACTCTGTATCATTAAAGGGAGTTTCCTTTATTGGGTGAGAAAAACCTGAGTTTACAAGGTATAGAGGGTCATCAAAACCAAATATGCTGATGACTACACTAATTGTTTTTGTTTTATTCCATAAAGCAATTCCTGCATCAACAGAATAATTTATAGTTAAGTTAACGCCAAACTGCCATGGTCCAGTATCATCAGACTGAAATATTAAAGTATTTATATTATCTTTATCAAAGCTTGTTGTTATATGTAATACATCCTGTGACATGTTTTCAATATCTTCAAGCCTATGGGCAAAAGTGTTTTCCTCCATCAGTTTTATGTTGTATATAGTATTAATGTTTTCTCCGTTTATTGAGCCATTTAACAGAATTTCCCCAAACTTTGAGTTTAAATCAGTTTCATTATCTAAAAAATCTGTTTGGTTTATATACAAGAGAAGTGACTTAAGTGCATTATAGCTGCTTGTATATAGTGATGTTTCAAGGTAAGATGTTTCAAGGTTTCTTAAATAGTTGTCAGCTGTTTTAACCCTTGATTTAAGTACAGGTATCTCATTTTTTGAAGTGACATAAACATCAGAGGAGAATGATAAAACCAAAACACTTACAACAAGGATTGCCATAAATGTGAAAAACACCCCTTTTTTATTTTTTATTGCCATGTTATTACCTCTGATGTGTAAGGTCCCCACATAGTTGAATCATTTATCTGACCGAATATTATACTTTTTGATGATATCAGGACTCTTGAGGTTTCCATACCTTCTCCCTTTGTATAATTAAATAATATATCACTTCCATCCTTAATTAATAACTGGAAGTTGTATTCTGGAGGAATTATTCTTAAGAAGACTTTTTCTGTGAAATTGCCTGCTGTGCTGTTCATACCCCTAAAGCAAAATTCCCCTACCTGCTCTAAAACAGTATTTTGTGTATTTGTTATGTTCCCGTCTTTTGTTAAATTACTTACATATTCGTTATCACTTATCTCATAAACCTTTATTGATGAGACAGTATCTATAACATCCTGGGAAAGGAAAGCTGTCTGCATCTCATAAGGCTTGTTTGTGCGGGCAAACAAGATTAAAGAAATGCCAATAACTATAATGCTTGTTGCAATAAAAGCGTCTAATGTGAAAAAATATGCCTTTTTGTGCATTCTTAATATGTTGTTTATCATCTAGTATTTAAATTATTTTGTTAATTTAAGAGTTACAAGAGAGAAATTGGCTTGTACTCGACTAAGGAAAATCCAGTGGGTTTTGGCTATTACTCTTATGTTGTGTTTACTTTATCGCTGCCTATGCCAACAGTGTCATCAGATTCGTTTATATAGATTATGTACCCTTCCATATCTTCAAAATGGATGTAGAACTCTCCGTCTATGCCAAGCTCTTTCTTAAGGTTTTCATATCCTTCTGGGGTTTGACTTTTTTCAACAAGCTCGTCTATTTTTCCTTCATCAACTTTTTTTTCCAGAATAGCAGTTTGGTTTTCACCTGTTCCTGATGATGTCATAATCTCAGGAACTGTTTCGCCTTCTTTTTTAAGCTCTTCTGCTTTATTGGGTTTTGACGACATATCAATAATATAAAAAAATCCTATAATCACAACAATAAATATAAATATTGCTATCATCACATCTAAAGACCATGTTTGGGCTTTTTTCATTTAAATTAACCTCTTTTTAGGAACATACGTTATTAAACAGGACAATTCCATTTTCTTTTACAATATTATTTTTTCCTTTGCAAATGGTTCCATCAACATTTTTTGGCAGTTTTTTTACTGTTTCATGAGTTTTTGTAAAATTAATATATTTAAGCACTAACTCGCTATAATTTGTTCCCATAGTAGTTGAGTTTATAAGTGTTACTGAGTAATTAATGCCTTTAAGTGTTTGTGGAATTTCAAATGTTCTTGAATAGCCGTCTTCAACTCCTGCTGCAAGATCAATTTCTCCCTCAATAACAGAGCTCATATCCTCTATAAGTACCTGGTCTTTTTGATTCTGCACATCAACCATTCTCTGTGCAATAACAAGAAGGAATATGTTGAATGTCAAAAACATAAATCCAATCAACAATGCAACTTCAATGGATGATTGTGCTTTTTTCATATTGACACCTATTTAACTCTAATTAATACATTATCTCCATTTGCCTCAACTATCACATTCTTTAGTCCAGGAGAATAATCCTCTTTTGTGAAATTATAACAACGCCTGCCGCTAGCATCATCAGATGTTATATTAGTAGTTATGTTCACCTTTGACTTAAATCCAAGTTCTGAACCATCTGCTAGAAAGAATATAAGTTCTTGGTTGCACCATATTTCCATATTCCTAACACCATTAGGCATTGTTAAGTCAAGTGTTGTTTTGGATGGGCCTCCAAGATAATATATTTCCTCTGCAGCATCAATTATTTGTGTTCCAAACCTGTTAACCTGGCTTTGAGCTATTTCTTGATTTGACCTGTGTGAATAGCTATAAAATATATATATTGAAGGTAGAATTACAAGCATTATCAGTCCTGCCACAAGCAGATACTCCATTGATGCCTGTGCTTTTCTCATCATTGCCATTATTAACTAAAAAATCCTGTTTAAAT
>CAYMFI010000069.1:0-3050 GCA_964389855.1 uncultured Methanosarcinales archaeon | reverse complement strand
CGTTTGTCTACCCCCACATGGAGCTTATAGCTGCATGTGGGTTATAAACTTTTCGTTTTTATTTAAAAGAATTTATTTTTCCACTAATTCCTCAAAAATCATGCCTTTGTTCTTTGCAAGTTCTTTAGAGATAGCATAACCTTTCTCTGTCTTTTTTAGGTCATCTATGCTAAGGAAAAACCAGTCAGACTTAAATTTAACCCCTATCCACGGTTCTGCGCCAAAAATAGCTGAGAATTTATTTAATTGGTTTATATCTTCATTGGAAAGATATTTGCTTTTAGCATTAACTGTCTTGCATTCAATAGCAAGTTTTCTTATCCTATTTCCAGCCAGAACATCAGGACATGGAAAAGGGCTGCTTCCAGAGCCTGCTACTCTTATAGCAGACCATTCATTTGTATCCCAGAACATATGAACTAATTCTCTCTCAGCATTTATCCCTTTTGATTTTCTGCTCATATAAATTTTTAATTAATGCTTACATAAATACTTTTTGAAAGGAGTTTATGCTTTTTTATGATTGTGAGGGTTTATTTACCCTTATTTACCATTTTATTTATTGAATAAATCATCTTTTTGTCTAACACAACCTAAAAAACAAAAAACTTAAATATAAAGCTCATTTTCACCTTATTAAAACAAATCAACTATTTTGGGGTGAAATAAATGGGAAAACGACTTATTCCTTTGGCTGCAATGGAAAAAATAATGAAAAAATGCGGCGCTGAGAGGGTTTCTGACAAGGCAAAGGCAGCATTAAAGAATGCTTTAGAAGAGATAGCAGAAGAGATAGCCACAGATGCTGTAAAGCTTGCAGTACATGCAGGCAGAAAAACAGTCAAGGCAAGTGATATTAAGCTGGCCTCAAAATAATTTTATTTATCTTAAAGAGTTATTATGGTAGATTTATCCAAATTACAAAAAGAAATTTATCAAAACAAGCTAAACAAAGGATTTAATGTTGCAGATGTTGGAAGAGAGATTATTTTAATGACTGAGGAGTTAGGTGAACTGGCAAGAGCTTATAAGAACAGTGATAAAAAACCTGCTAGGGAAATTAGTAATAAGGATGAAATGGTAGATGCAATCGGAGATTTAATGATCTACTGCCTGAGCTTGTGTGAAATGCTTGGTGTTGACAGCAATGAAGTTCTAGAAAAAATTGTTAAAAATAATAAAAATAGAGAACACACTGGTCATATGTAGTATGGTTTCTGCATTATATCTTAATCTTCATGAAGTCATAGGCACAGATTGTGTTTGAGAAAACATCTTTTGCATCATCCTCTATTTCTTCCATTGTTTTGTAGCGCTGGCTGAAATGGGTTAGAATAAGCTTTTTTGCCTTTGCTTGATTAGCCAATAAACCAGCCTGCTTTGATGTCATGTGCATGTATTCTGCTGCCTTTTCTTCAAGTTTATCTGCGTAGGTTGATTCACAAACCAAAATATCAGAATTCATTGCCAACTCCAATGCATTATTGCAGGGCACTGTATCTGCTATAAAACTTATTTTTTTGCCATTAACAACATAAGTTGCCTGCTCAGGCGTTATTTTCTTTTCCTTAAAGGTTATGCTCTTGCCTGACTGTAGTTTGCCTAATAAGGGGCCATCTGGAATTCCCAGCTTTCTCACTGCATCAATATTTATTCTTCTTTTATCTTTTTCAATAAAACTAAAGCCAATTGTGGTAATCCCATGCTCAAGAGGAAGCGCTTCCAGAAAAAAATCATTTCCTTCAAAAAATCTTTTTTTGATGATTTCATGAATTTTTGTTTCTATTTTGTCCTCAAAGGAAAATGCCTTGAACATATTTGCCATCCTTTCTTTTGTTCCCTCTGGCCCATATATTTCAAGAACCTTGTCATAGCCATTTTTTGCAAGAGTTTGTATCAATCCAGGGATGCCAAGGACATGATCGCCGTGCCAGTGGCTTATAAGTATTTTTGTAACTTTTGACGGCTTTATTCCTGCTATCTTTATCTGCCTTTGTGTACCTTCACCGCAATCAATTAAAATGCCTTCAGAGCCGTAGCTAATTAAAGCAGATGAATGATTTCTTTCTTTGGTCGGGACCATTGCGCTTGTCCCTAAAAATGTTAGCTGCATCTTAACAAGAAGGGTTATCTTAAGATATTTAAGATTTTGTATTGTTTATTTATTTTCAATATAGAAAAGAATTCTTAAAACTAAAGTTTTTTAAACAAAAACATGTTTCCATAATTTATGCCTAAGAAAATAAAAATAAACAAAATTGTTAGTAAAAAACCAGAAACTAAGAAAAAGAAGAAAAAGGTTAAAGCAACTTTGACAAGGGAAAGGGTATTGACAGAGAATACTGATTCTGCACATGAGTTCTACAACCAGAGCAGATTTGGAAATCTTCTTGAGGACGGCAAAGTTCAGTTGTCACTATTAGAAGCGTTGTATCTTATGGAAAAAGGTAAGCTTTTAATAAAAGATTACAGGAAAAAAAATGTTTCTTCTGACGATTTTATAAAAAAAACAAAAAATGTTGAACCAAACTTTTGGATAAGGTATTGTGTTTTCAAAGACATACGTGACAGAGGTTATATAATAAAAACAGCACTCAAATTCGGCGCAGATTTCAGAGTTTATGACAGGGGTGTAAAGCCAGGAGAAGACCATGCAAGGTGGATTATTTACCCTGTTCATGAAGGCTCTGCTTTAACCTGGTATGATTTTGCTGCTAAAAATAGGGTAGCTCATTCCACAAAAAAACGATTAATGATTGGTATAGTTGATAATGAAGGGGATGTAACCTATTATGAAATTAAATGGATCAGACCATAATTAAACAACAAAGTATATAAACTCCTTCTGTGATATTTTTTTTATGAATAATAGAGAGAGTATCATGCAGACAATAAGGATGAAGGGTCCTGTTATACCTGCACAAATAGCAAAGATTATTGGAACAGATATAATGATTGCCTCTGCAACACTCTCAGAGCTTGTCTCAAATAAGACTCTTAAAATTTCTAATATCAAATTTGGAAGCACTCCTCTTTATTACCTGCCTGGC
>CAYMFI010000068.1:0-3275 GCA_964389855.1 uncultured Methanosarcinales archaeon | reverse complement strand
GATTATCACCTTTACTTCATGGTCATTCATTCTCAAGCTTTTATGTAAAGATTCTACATAAATTTAGGCCAATGCAGAAACTCAATAGGATATTTTTATCTCTTGGTATAAGTAATAAAGAAATTGTATTTGTTGAGCACCAGAAAGCACATGCTGCCTGCGCTTTTTATTCTACAAAGCATAAGAAAGCGCTGGTGTTTACAGCAGATGGAGCAGGCGATGGGCTTTCATCTACAGTTAATATTGGAGTAGGGAATAAAATCAGGAGAATTGCCTCTTCAACATATTATGACAGCTTAAGCAATGTCATGTACAGCGAGATAACCCGTTATTTGGGAATGAAGCCATGGGAACACGAGTTTAAGGTTATGGGAATGGCACCATATGGCAGGGCAGAGTACTGCATTAATGAAATCAAAAAGATAATAAGGATTAACCCTAAAAAGCCTCTTGAGTTCCAGAACACTATTGGAGCATGCGGTGTTTACATACAGAAAAAATTAATTAAGATGCTTGCTGGGCAGAGGTTTGATAATGTTTCTGCTGCATGCCAGCAGTATTTTGATGAGCTTATGGAAAAATGGGTTAGGGCTGCTATTAAAAAAACAGATATACATGATGTTGTTTTCGCAGGCGGTTCTGCACTTAATGTTAAAGCTAATAAAGTAATTAGAGACATGCCTGAGGTTGATTCTGCTTTTTTCTATCCTGCTTCTGATGACAGCGGAACGCCTGTTGGAGCTGCTTTAGAGGCTTACAACAGGTATTGCGAGGCAAACGGGATAAAGCCAGTCAGAAAAGAAGTAAAGGATGTCTATTACGGAATGGAATATTCAAATGATTATGTCAAGGATTTATTGAAGAAGAAAGGATTGCTGAAGAAAGCAAGCTTTATTGACAACATCGACGAGGAAATTGGAGAGATGATTGCCAAGGGAAACATAATTGCAAGATGCACTGGCCGTGTTGAATGGGGCCCGCGTGCTTTGGGAAACAGAAGCATATTAGCTGATCCCCGCGACTTAAAAGTTATTGGCAAAGTCAATTTTGCAATCAAGCAGCGTGATTTCTGGATGCCTTTTGCTGTTTCTATTTTAGAGAAAAGAATGAAAGATTATCTTATTAATCCAAAGTTTGCGCCTTATATGATAGAGGCCTTTGACACAACTGATAAGGTTGATGATATAATTGCAGGAACACACCCATTTGACAAGACAGCAAGGCCGCAGATAGTAAATGAGTGGAATCCTGGCTATAAGAAGATAATTGAGACCTTTGAGGCCAAGACAGGAATTGGGGCCGTATTGAATACTTCTTTTAATCTGCATGGCTCTCCCTTGATTGGAACTCCTGAGGTGGCCATCAGCACTCTGGAGAACAGCGGTTTGAATTGGCTGGCCATTGGGAATTATCTGGTTAAGAAGTAATAGAAAACTAATTTTAAGATTTACTACTTATTAGTAACCAAAAATAGAAAGGTTTATAAACAGGTTATTTATTCTAGAAAGGTATTAAAATGAAATTATATCAAAAAATCATTACTTGGACATTATTACCAGTTCTTGCAGGATTTTTGGGATGGTCTTTAGGACATAATTATCCCCGCAAATTCAAAGAACCATCAAGTGCCCAGTATTTTGATTTCTCAAAAATGTCTCAGCTTAATATTCCCTCAGATAAGGTTCGCATTCCTAATAGTTTAGAAAATTTAATAGAACATTTATCCGATAGATCTACTAAGATTTCTTATCTTAGAGAATTTAATTGTGAGATATTAAAAGTTGCTGAAGAATTAGGATACTCAAAACAAAAAATAGATGTGTTAGAATCCTCGGAACTAATTAAACTTTCTGCAGAAATTGTTGAAGAAAAATTGACTTATGATTACGTTGACAGCGATCCTGTTTTTATAAAAAAACATGGGGCTAATCTACCAATTGATCATTATTTTTATTTAGGGAAAGGTGATTGTGATAAATATGCAGATTTAACAATAGCAACATATAATTTTCTCAAAAGCATGAACTCAAATCCAAAAAATAAGAATGTATACTTAACAAGGGATATTGGTGGTGAACTCCCTAATCATGCTTGGGTTACAGTTGTGGTTGGCATATCAACAAATGAGATTCATTGTACACATATTGATCCTACTTTTGCTGATAATGGCGAGAAATTAGAAGCAACCACTGAACATGTTAATCCAGATTATTTTGAATTTAAATTTTTCCATCTGTTAGGTACTCGTGGTGGATATATTAAATCAAACCAATTGATAGATGGTCTATTAGTGGAGGAAACCGATAACCAGAAAATAGCAGAATTGATGGCAGGAAAAGCAGAAAATTTAAAAGGATTAAAAAACAACTTAGAAGCAGCTATGGCTTATGAAAAAGCCGCACATCTAACAGATTCTGATGACTCGAAAAGTTTATGGTTAATAAATGCATGTTTGACATATTACAAAGAAGGTAAAGATTCCAATGTAATTGAAATAACAAAATATGCAAAAGAAAATGCGCTTACTACAACTATGTTTTATACACCAATACTTGCTACTGCAATTAAGAGTAGTAAAAGAATAGGTGATTCTAATCTTACACAACAATATTTGAATGAACTTCTTACTGAACATCCAGATGATGCGTATACAAAAGAATTTAAATAAAAAATAAGGCTTTGAAATTTTACACAACATCAATAATTCATATTACTTATTTTTTCTTTTTTGAAAAGAATTTAAGTGCCTGACAGCAGATAGTGCCCTGCTTGCAGTGCGGGCATGCAAGCTTTCCGTAGATAATCTGGTTAAGGCATATCCATGAAAAGACAGGATAAATCATAGCTATTAGGATTAAAAGATTAAAACCTTTTGAGACAAGAAGAGATATTCCTATTGTTAACGGAATAAGAACAACAAGTAACTGAGGAATCATATCCTTAAAACTGATTTCTCTTTCACCAAATTTTTTGGGATCGCCTTTTTTGAAAAATACTGAAGCTATTGCACCTTTGCCAAAAGCGCACATTTTTCCATAATAACAGCAGGATGTGCATGCATTTTTATAAAGCTGGAACTCAAGGATAAGAACGTATATCACATAAAGAATCCCAGTAATCAGGCTTAGTTTAAACATTATATATACCCCTGCAACATAAACAGCAAGCGTCAGAATGTTTATAACAGCAACCATCCACAAGGGATATTTCTCATATATTTTTGGCCTTTCCTCTTTCATAGAATGGTTATTTATTTTTGGAGTTTAATAAATTTT
>CAYMFI010000067.1:0-3386 GCA_964389855.1 uncultured Methanosarcinales archaeon | reverse complement strand
CTGAAAGCCCTGTTGCATGGACAACTATTGCAACTGGCACTAATCCCGGAAAACACGGCTTGTTTGATTTTGTTACAAGAAACCCTGAAAACTATTTGTTGGAAGTTGCTATTACAAAACAAAAGTCAAAGTACAGCACTAAATTTGAATCTCCAATTAAAGGCACTCCTTTCTGGAGGATTACATCAGATGCAAAAATCCCAACAACAGTCATCAGATGGCCGGCAACATTTCCACCTGATAAGGTTAATGGGGTTATGCTTTCTGGCGAAGGTGTTCCAGATATAAGGGGATTTTCCAGCGGGTATTATATTTACACATCTAAACACTCTAATAAAAATGAAGAAAAAGTCATAGAGGTATCAATTAATGACCAAATAATTAATTCAAAAGTTTTTGGTCCTCTAGGAAATGATAAAAATCCTATTGAAGCATCAATCCAGATAAGATTGAATAAAGATAAAGCAACTATCATTGCTGACAACAGAGAATATCCTATTAATGTTGGTGGATGGAGCGATTGGATTAAACTAGATTTTAAGGTTGGTTTTATGAAAAAAGTTTCTGCTATTACTAAAGCATATCTCTTTAGTGTTGAGCCAGAATTCAATATGTATCTTAGCTCTATCCAGATAGACCCTGAAAACCCTGTTGTTGATTCCACTTATCCAAGCAAATATTCAAGAGAATTAGCAGATGCAATAGGCTTATACAATACATTAGGCATGCCTGAAGACACAAATGCCTTAAATGAAAATGCCATAACTGACAAGGTTTTTTTAGAGCAGGTTGCCCAGATTGAGGATGAAAGAAACAAGATGTTCTGGTATGAATTTAATATGTTTGATAAAGGAGTTTTAGCTTTTGTGTTTGACTCAGGAGACAGGCTTCAGCACATGTATTGGGATGAAAAAAACCTGTTTAATGTTGAAGAAGGATTATCAGTAAATAAAGAGATTATTGATTATTATGTTAAAAAAGATAAACTCTTGGGAGATGTTCTAAATAAGATAGACAATAAAACTGCTATAATGGTATTTTCAGACCATGGATTCACTAGTTTTGAAAGGGCTGTCAGCATTAACACCTGGCTTGTGGATGATGGGTTTATGGTTTTAAAAGAAGGGTATGATGAAAATGATGATGGAGCGCTCTTCAAGTTTGTTGACTGGAGCAAAACAAAAGCTTACTCAATGGGCTTTGCAGGGATTTACATTAATCTTAAGGGAAGAGAAGGGCAGGGAATTGTAGAAGAATCTGAAAAAGAAGAGGTTATTAATGATATCATCGAAAGATTAGAAGATTTCAAAGACTCAAAAAATAATCAGAAGGTTATAACCAACGCATACAAAAGAGAGGAAGTTTATCATGGGAATTATGTTGAGGATGCTCCTGACATTGTTATTGGGTTTGAACCAGGCTACAGAATGGGCTGGCAGAGTGCAGTTGGCGGATTAACACAAGAAATAATCACAGACAATTTAAAAAAATGGGATGGAGACCATATAGTTGACCCATCGCATGTTCCAGGAATTTTGTTTACAAACTTCAAAATAAACAATGAAAATCCAAGCTTGATAGATATTGCTCCAACAGTGTTAAATATTCTAAAGGTTGAGATTCCAAAAGATGTTGATGGAAAAAGTTTAGTTTAGCTAAAATCAAAAGATTTAAATATAAGTTATGTTATCTATTTCTAACATAAGGTTAAGTATATATAACAAAATGTTTAAATTAAATAACTAAATTCAGGAGGTTTAGAAAATGGCAATAAAAAAAATCAGCAAAGAAAGGGAAAGCAAAGGAAACAAAATAAAAGCTGTGCTCATAGCTTTGTTAGCAGTTATATTAGCTGGAAGTCTGCTTGTGTATGCATTCAGTTCAGGGAATTTAGGCTATTCAATGGTTCTTATTATTTTTGCAGCAATTTTAGTTGTGTTTTTTGAATTTTTTGCTCTGAGAAGGTATAATGATGCAGAAAAAGGCATGCCTTTTGAAGATGAGAGGAGCAGGAGAGTTATGGAAAAAGCAGCAGCTAAGAGTTTTTATGTATCACTTTATGTTTTGCTTGCAATAGGATTGTTCTCTGAAGGGGCAATACAATTTAGAGATGTTAGTCAGGCAACAGGTGCAGTAATTGGATTCATGGCTATTCTATTCTTTGCTTTTTGGGCATATTACAACAGAAAGGAGATATGAGATGAAAACAAGAATAAAAGAATTCAGGGCAAGGTATGATTTAACACAAGAAGATCTTGCAAAGAAAGTTGGAGTTAGAAGAGAGACTATTGTATTTTTGGAGAAGGGAAAGTATAATCCCTCTCTTCAACTGGCCCATGATGTTGCAAAGGCCCTGAAATCAACTGTTGAAGAATTGTTTATTTTTGATTAAGATTGCGGAGCAGATCTATTATGAAAAACATATTAATTAAAAACAAAAAGGATTTTGAAAACAAATTAAGCAGGATAAAAAAAGACGGCATTGAAAAACTCCATGTAATTGCAGATTTTGACAAAACATTAACAAAGGCCATTGTAAAAGGCCAGAAAACCCACACAAGCATTGCGCAGATAAGGGAAGGAGGTTATCTTTCTGAAGATTATGTTAAAAAGTCGTTTGCACTTTATGACAAATACCGTCCCTTTGAGACAAACCATAATATCTCTGATGAAGAAAGAGACAAAAAGATGATGGAATGGTGGAGCAGGCACATACAGCTTTTGGTTGAACAAGGGATGAATAAAGGAGTTGTTGATGACATAATAAAAAAGAAAAAAATTTTGCTGAGAAAGGGTGCAGAAGATTTTTTTAATGAGCTTCATGAGAAAAATATTCCTCTTCTTATATTTTCCGCAGGAATTGGCGACATAATAAAAGGCTTTCTTGAATCAGAAGGCCTGCTGTATGATAATGTGCGTATAATATCAAATTTCTTTGATTATGACAAAAATGGAAAGGTGAGGGGCTATAAGTCAAAGATAATACACGCTTTTAACAAGGATGAATTTGCAATAAAAGGGACTAAATACTTTAATATGATAAAAGAAAGAAAAAATTTAATCCTTATGGGAGACAGTCTTGGTGATATTGATATGGCAAAAGGCATTGAGCACAAGACAATGCTAAAGATAGGCTTTCTTAACAAAGACATTGAAGAGAACAAAGATATCTATGAAAAAAACTTTGATGTTGTTATTCTGAATGACGGCCCAATGGATTTTGTGGTTTCTTTGATAAAAAATATCTAGTTAGTTAATTAAATAATTCTGGGTTCTCTAAATGTATCAACGCAGTTGTTATTGCTTGCTTGATGTATTCTTTTCTTTTCAACCTGTCTTTTGTTAAATAGCCTATGACTCCGCCTGAGCGGCCAATCCTTTTATCC
>CAYMFI010000066.1:0-3479 GCA_964389855.1 uncultured Methanosarcinales archaeon | reverse complement strand
ACATAGGAAAGAACTGCAACATAAACAACAGGGCTTTTATTGAGGCATATTATGCTCCAGTAATAATTGAGGATAATGTCACAATAGCCGGCTCTGCAATGATTTCCTCGCACGATGGCTCTTTTATGAATGTTCTGGGAAAAGAGATGATAGCAAAGCAAATCACATTAAAAAAGCAGTGCTTCATAGGCAACAACGCAGTCATACTGCCAGGCATAACAATAAATGAAAAGGCAATAGTTGGAGCAGGAGCAGTAGTTACAAAAGATGTTGAAGAAAGAACAATAGTTGTAGGAGTGCCTGCAAAAGAGATAAGAAAGATATAAATGTTAATATATTATCTAAAAATGGAAGGGAATATGGCATCAAAAAAGGAATTCGCAGAAAAAGAGAAAGAAGACTATAAAAGTCCTCCAATAGGAAACAAAATCTTCTCTCGTATGTATGAAATAAACCCAAAACTGGTAAAAGACAACACAAAGCTTGAGGAGATATTTTACAGCGCACTTAAAGAAGACAATTTCAACATTTTAGAAAAATTAAGACATGATTTCGAACCCTATGGAGTTACCTTATTTACAATACTTGCTGAGTCAGAGGCCTCACTTCATACCTTCCCTGAATATGGAACAATAGTTTTTAGTCTTTACAGCTGCAGGGGGCCTAAGGATGGAATAAATGCATATAACTATTTTAAAGAAAAAGTAAAACCCACAAGGGTTCATTTGGAAATAGAAAAAGTGATTGTAGACCCTCGTCATATAGGAAAATATGACACCATAGACAAAATAGTAAAACCAATGCAATAAGTTTTATTGAAGTAGTATAATTCTAAAGTTTGATATTCTTAATAGAATTTAAGTTATATAATTTTATTCATATAAGAATATTTCTTTCAGGAATTTTTATATAGCTATTTCTATTAGAGCTATTAAAAATGAGGGTTACAGATATAATAAAAGAAAAAAAAGGAAAGGCCATTTCAGTAGAGATAGAGCCTCCTCTTCTTGGAAAGAGCATAAATGATGTATGGAAAACCATATATCCTCTTGTTGAATTAAAAATAAATTACATTAACATAACATACCACCCAAAAGATATTATTAAAAATGAAAATGGAGATTTATTTTATCAAAGGAAAAGGCCTGGCACTGGTAGAATTACCAGAGCAATTATAAAAAAGTATGGAGCAAGCATAGAACCTGTTCCCCATGTAATCTGCACAGAATTTACAAAATATGGTGCTCAGAAAGCTTTGATTAAATTTAATAATGATCTAGGTATTGAAAATTTAATGGCTTTAAGGGGAGATCCTCGAAAACTAAATGGAAAATTCACAGAATTCAAACTAAAAAGAGGGGGTCATTCTCATGCAAAGGATTTAATTAAGCAAACTAGTAATCTTAAATTAGGCAGATATTTAGAAGGAATAGAAGGTAAATCCATTGACTTTTGCATTGGTGCAGCATGTTATCCAGAGGGTTATTATAAATCACAACCACCATATAAAAACATAGAATGGACAAAAGCGAAGGTTGATGCAGGAGCTGACTATCTTGTTACACAGCTATTCTTTGACAACAAGGTTTATTTTAATTTTTTAGATAATGCAAGAAAAGCTGGAATAGATATTCCAATTATTCCTGGAATTTTTCCTATTTCCCTGTATGCACATCTGGAAAAACTACCAGAGGTTTTTGGATGCTCAATTCCAAAGGAACTTAAAGATATTATTGAAAAATGCAGATATAATGAAAAGGATATAAGAAAAGCTGGAATAGATTGTTGTGTTAACCAATGTAAAAATCTTCTTGAGAATGGTGCTCCAAGCTTGCATTTCTTTGCAAACAGGGGGGCCCCTATTGAAGAGGTTATTAGAGCAATACAATAAACCTTTATTTGAAAACACAATAATTATATTAAAGGCAATTAAGAAATCAAGGAATCAATAAGCTCTTTCTGCTGCCTTGACCAGTCTTTATCAGAATGAGTCCTAATGTAATTAGCCCAGTATTTTATCATCCATTCCCTGTCCTGCTTATTTGTCTTATCCTGCATAGTTCTGTATTATTTTTTCGTAATATTTAATTCTTTCTTTTTTAATAGATTCTTTAAAAACTTCTCTTAAATGAAGCGCATCCTCATTGTCTTTTAGGCTTCCTAAAATCCTTTCTTTATAGACAATTTGCAGTTCAATTGAAGATATAAAAAGGGTATTTTTTCCTATCTCTACTTTTATTTTTTCTTTAAGGGCTTCATTGTCAATAATATTTTTAATAAACTTAATTTCCATGTTGGGTATTACCTTATTCTTTCTTGCAAAGCGTATTGAATGACCTTTCTTAAGCATATCAAATAATTCATCTTTATCATCTACATTAAGGCACCAAAATTTTTCTTTCATGCTGTTGTATAACTGGCTGAACTTTTCAAAATTCATTTTTGGTATTAATAGGTCTATATCTTCAGATATCCTGCTCCTGCCAAATAATATTGAAACATATCCTGAAACAAGTACATATTCAGAATAGTTTTTTAAAATATTAACAAAGTCTATTACAAGCTTATCAAGATTATTAAGCTCTTTCTCAAGAATGATTTTTCCTTGTTTAATCTCCATGTGGTATTAGTATATTATTATCTTTATATATGTTTTTATTAAACAAATCTGAAAACACAATAATTATATATTACTAATTTTAAATAAAGATAAATAAAAACCATAAGACCCATAGTTGTTGGAGTGCCTGCAAAGCCAATAAGAAAAATCCAATTATAATCTTTTTAATGACTCAATAATTTTCTTTTTCCATTTCTTGAATTCATTAAAATTAATCTCTAAATAATGAATGTTCTTGTCTGAAAAATTGTTTATGATAAATGTAAGTTCCTCTTTGAATTTTTCTTTCTTGTATTTCTTAAGCAGGTTTGTGTAGGTTTTCCAATTAATATCTGAACGTAATATGATAGTAATAATATCAATTGCATCTTTCTCTCCCTTAATGCTGTTTCTCCTGTCAAGCTCAGCACCCTGCTTTAATATCAGAAGAGGCTCTGCCCCCAGGGTATTAATTCCTTTTATCATAATTATCTGGTTGCTTAAATCCTCTAAAGGAATTGCTAAGTTTGAGAAGTATGGAACATAAATATCAATATCAAATTTTCCAGATTTTATCTCATATTTTTTAAGATTGTTGTTTTTAATTAAATCATATTTTTGTTCCAGCTTCTTTAAAACATCATAATCAACAATAATATCAATATCTTTTGACTTATGCAGGCCTGTGTGAAGATAAGCTGCCCATCCGCCTATAAGTATGAATTTAAATTCTTTTTTCAGCAAAACTAATCTCTCCCAGCTTGCCTTTGTCAATAATTCCGGCCAAAACTCCATTTTTTACCTTTTTAAAATCCTTTGTTCTAGTGCCTTTAAAAATTCTTTTGCATACCAGGTTCCAAGGTTCCATAGATCGACATAT
>CAYMFI010000065.1:0-3706 GCA_964389855.1 uncultured Methanosarcinales archaeon | reverse complement strand
CCGGGACCCGGGTTCGAACCAGCTTCTTGCTAAGCTGGCACGCAGGAGCGACATTTTTTGCTTTGCAAAAAAGTCCCTCACGCTCGCTAACGCTCGCAAAAATGCGAGAGTTAGATTAAAGCCAAAGTTGCAAGAGCTGTCGAAAGTCCCGGACCGGGCATTTTTATTTTAAACAAAATGAATATTAAACTTGAAGGTTATCTAAAAGAAAATAGCATATGGCATAAATTTGTAGATAAGCCAGAGACAATCCATACTTCTGATGCTGCTGAAAAGGCAGGGATTGAATTAAAAAGAGTTACTAAATCACTTGTACTTCTTGACGAAAATAAAAATGCTATTCTCGCAATTATTCCAGGTAATGAAAAACTAAGCTTTTCCAAGCTAAAGAATGCTGTGCAATCAAAAAAAGTAAGGATGGTGCCTTTTGAAGATGCAAAAGAATATTCAGGATATCTTCCAGGGGCAACGCCAATGGTTTTCCACAAGTTAAAAATGAAGGTTGTTATTGACAAAAAATTAACTCAGTATGAATCAATTTATGGTGGTGGAGGAACAAGGTTAAAACTTCTTGAATTAAAAACAGAAGATGTAATAAAACTAAACAATGCAATTATTGAAGATATAACAGAATAACCTCTTTCTGGTACATAATAAAAGAATTTAAATATAATTAAGATTAATTAATAGCAGAATGAACAAAAGCATATTAACAATAGGAATATTCCTGATTTTATGCTCTGGCCTGTTAGGAATTACAAGGATAGTTATCTTATCCAACCTAGGTATTAATTCATCATCAGAGATTACTGGAATGGTGGTGTCTGAAATGCCTGCTGATAATGATTTAATAGAAACATCTTATGAAATGACACGCACAGTAAGTGTTATAGAAAAGCTCCCAATTTATATTTTAGCTATAGGAACAATAATCACAGCAATCGGAATTTTAGCGCCAGACTTCAGATAAAATTTATGTGCCGGGTTGGCGGAATCTGGTTTAACGCGCCCGCCTCGAAAGCGGGTGTCCGCAAGGGCATCCAGGTTCAAATCCTGGACCCGGCGCTTAACTAATATTTAATATTAATAAAGAAAAAAGGTGCCGCTGGCGGGATTTGAGCCCGTGACCTCTACGTACCCCAGTTAGATGAGTTAATCATCGAGCAAAGCTCTCATCGCTCAATACATATGAGCGTAGCGCTCTAACCAGGCTGAGCTACAGCGGCATAGTAATTGGAATTTGTTATTCCTTTTTAAGTATTTCCATTACTAATTCACAAAAATTTATTCCTTCTTTTTTGCTTTTTTCTTTTCACAACATCCGCATGCCATTGCTTCACCTCTCAAAATTATTTTAAACTGCTTGTGATTTTATTCTTGATTTCTTCTGCTTCTCCTTCTTTGTATCTGCCCTGTGGCCAAAGCTTTAAACCATCATCCTTAAACCTTGGAATAATATGTATATGTGCATGCATAACGACCTGGCCTGCCGCTTTTTCATTGCTCATGTTAATGCTTATTCCGTCTGCATTAACTCCTTTCTTAACTGCATTTGAAACTTTTTGAATTGCTTCCATATATCCTTTTAGCTCTTCCTCTGGCATATCAAGCAGATTTTTATAATGTTTTTTTGGTATTACCAATGCATGACCTTTGTTAACAGGTCCAATATCCAGAAAAGCAAAAAAAATTTTATTTTCATAAACCTTGTTTGAAGGTATTTCACCTTTAATTATCTTGCAAAATATGCATTCATCCATTTTTACCTCCTACAATTCTATTAGATTATATTTGCTTTGGCCCATTCCAAATTTTTCTGCTGCCTTAACCTGTTCTGTCCCTGATTTTTTGTTGAACTTCAAAAAAACATCTTGCCCCTCATTTTTTAATATAATATCATAGGCAGCCATGTCAATTGCAACTCCATTATGGCTTGCCAAAAAGCCACAGTCATTTGCAATAATCTTTCCTGAGTCTGACTCACAGTCACATAGTTGAGTGATGTTTTTTAAGAATGAAATATAATAAACTTTTTTAAATTTTGACTGGGCAATAAAAGCCCCCTCTGCTAACAATATATCAAAATAATTTACTTTTGTTTTAATTGCCAAATTTGGGCATGCATAAACACAGTCAGAGCACCCATAACATGTTCCAAATATGGGTTTATCCTTTACTTTCAGGGTTTCCAAAGGACATGCTCTTTCACAAGCTTTGCATTGTGTGCATTTGCCAACAAATACTGGCTCTCCGCCATAGTGTATATCACTTTTTGTTTTTTTTGTCAAAGCACCCATTCCCAAATTTTTAATAGCTCCACCAAAACCAGTGCAAACATGGCCCTTAACATGGCTTACAACCAGGACAGCGTCTGCATCAACAAGCTCCTTGCAAACTTCATAAGTTAAATTTTCTCCTTTTACACTAATATGCTCATCATTTATTCTAATCTCTCCAAGCTTGTCCCATCCTTTTTTAATGACAAAATTTTTGTAAGAATCAGAATTATTCCTTGGTCCGCTGTATGTTACTAATGAATCAAACAAGAAGAAATTTATATCAAGTTCATTTAAAATGTCTGTTATTGGCTTAATATCCTCTGGCTTAAACGCTGTTTTATTTCCTGGCTCACCAAAATGCAGCTTTATTGCAATTTTATCGCAGTCTTTAAACCTTTCCCTTAGTTCTTGCTTTAACTTTAACAAAAATTTATTTTCATCATTTGAATGATAAACATTAGTCATATTTTTACCTCATTTTTTATATGGACAGACCGGGATTTGAACCCGGGGCCTCGCCCTAGCCAAGGGCGCATTCTACCGGACTGAACTACCTGCCCGTAAAATAAAAGAAATTAGAGCAGTATAAAAAGATTATGAAAAAAAGAAAAAGTTTATTACTTAACAGCCAGTTTTATATCCCCTTCATGAACTGTTTTCCTACCTGAATGCTGTGCAATCTTTGCTGCTTTTGTTGAAATCTCTTCTGCAATGTCTGTTATAACATCAGTAAATGCGTCAATTGCTTCTGCAGAAACTCTTTTTGCGCCTGCATCAAGCAATATTCTTGCAAAAGGAGCCTTTGGTATTATGCTTATATTTCTTGCCATTATTATTACCTCGTTGATTTAATGGAAAGCGTAAAACTTATCTCATTTAAATAGGTTTCGTTTTAGATAATTTCGGTTGATTTAAAAGTTGAATAACAGTCTTATAAGCTTTAATTAAATAAAAACAGCTTAAAATCATAAGAAGAAAGTTTAAAGGGCTTTATTTAAGCACTTTACCAGTTTTCATATACCACATGTAAAGGTCAAGCTCTGCGCATGACATGCTGAGTTTTTTTGCAATGCTTTTGAAGATTTCCTCAATCTCAAGATAATTCTTTCTTGTAATGGGTTTTGGAATTTCTTTTATAAAGCTGTTTTCTTTCATAAGGTTTAGTATATGTCTGTCAAGTATTGCAATGTTTTTGTAGCCGACATTCCTCATGAAGTGGCTTGCCTCTTTATAGCCAATTCCTTTTATATTATCAGCAAGCCATTCCCTTGTTTTTATCTCGCCTGTTTCCTTTACTAATCCGGTTATCTTTTTCTTTATGTCAATGTATTCTCTTGCAGAAACAATGTATTTTGCCTTGTTATTGTGAAAACGGTGCTTGTTTTTTCTTATTGTTTCTCTTATTAAATCATGAGAATATTCGCAAA
>CAYMFI010000064.1:0-3727 GCA_964389855.1 uncultured Methanosarcinales archaeon | reverse complement strand
TTAGCAAATTCTGCAACTCAAGCAAGAAATGCGCAAAGCCATCATGCGATGATGGGATAGAAAATGGCAATGAGACAGATGTTGACTGCGGCGGCTCATGTTCAAAATGCGAGAATGATGATGAATGCAGCAAGGACTCTGACTGCAAGTCTGGAAAATGCGATTCTACCCTTAAAATTTGTATAGGTGTGGATACATGCGCTAACAACAGGCTTGACAGTGATGAGACAGATGTTGACTGCGGCGGCAATTGCGCTGAGAAAAAATACAAGAAATGCGATGATGGTATGTATTGTAAAATCAGTTCAGACTGTGAATCAGGCAGCTGTTTAAGTGGCAAGTGCACTGCTTCTGTAAAAGACACTGATAATGATGGAGAACCGGATAGTGAGGATAACTGTCCTTATGTAAGCAACAAAGGCCAGGAAGACACTGATGGGGATGGCACAGGAGATGCCTGTGATAAGGATAATGATAATGATGGCATGCCTGATAACTGGGAAGAAGATTATGATGGTCTTGATCCTTTCTTTGATGATGCAGAAGAGGATAATGACAATGATGGATTAATAAACTTAGAAGAGTATAAAAAAGGAACAGATCCAACTAATCCAGATAGTGATGGTGATGGGGTTTCAGATGGGAAAGAAGTTGAGAAAGGATATGACCCAACTGACCCAGAAAGCCGTCCAGCATCTACATTCCCAATTATTCTTCTTATAATAGGAATAATCCTCTTTGTTTCAGGGGGCGGATATTTACTGTATAAGAACTTCACAAAACCAAAGCAGAAAAAGCAGCCATTCAAGCCATTTACTCCAAACTTTCCAATCAGGCCAACAACATCATTTAAGCCTTTTGCTCCAGGAAGCACAAACTCTTTAGAGCTTAGAAGAAGACAGGCAATTGAAAAACTAAAAAGAGACAGGGAACGATTCAGGGACCATGATAAAATATTTGGCACTTTTGCTGCTCAGCCAAAAACAAATATAAGTGAGAAGCTTCACGGAAGGCTTGATATAGGCAGCCCCAATGTTGTAAATCCCGTTCCAAAAAAAACCCCTGCTACAAAGGAAACAATAACCACAAAAGAAACGATAACCACAAAGAAAACCCCTACTACAAAGAAAATGATAACCACAAAGAAAAAAAGTGTAAAAAAGAAGGAAAAGAATCCAAGGGATGTTTTTGAGGAACTATCAAAAGTTGCAACTGCTGAACTTAAAAAATACAATAAAAAAGATAAGAAGAAATAATTTATCAAGCAGAAATTATTTTAACCTGTCCTCTTCTAAAAATAATATTTGCAAAATGAAATCAAAAAAAGGGGTGATTAGTATCCAGTTTAACTGGATTTTTATTTTAATAGCTGGAGTTTTAATTCTTCTGTTTTTTGGCTCATTGGTGCTTAAGGGCAAGGACGCATCAGATACATCAGTTGCTGGAACAATTCTGACAAATATGCAAACAATTCTGACCGGAGCAGAGGTTAGTGTAAGAACTATCAACCAAATCAAGATTCCTGACAAGGAGATTAAGGTTAGCTGTGATTCAATATCTGTTGGTAAGGTACCCACTCCAATAACAAAAAACAAGATAATATTTGCGCCAGACATAATAAAAGGCAGAACATTGCTTACATGGGCTCTTGATTGGAATGTTCCTTATCATGTTACTAATTTTCTTTATCTTACCACTCCAGACATCAAATATATATTTATTGAACCTCTTGATGATAAAGCAAATGAACTTTTTAATCTGCTTCCTGATGAAATAAACAAGAAAAAAGAAGAAATTTCTAATATAAAAGATACAGGAAATAATTTTAAGCTTGTGTTTTTTGATGGTTTAGACCCAATTGTCCCGCCTGGTCTTAGTAGTGTTCCTGATAAAAGAGTTAGTGCAATAAGTGTAAATTCTGGTTCTAATGAAATAAAGTTCTATAACAAAAGAGGAAATGAATTTAAATCAACTGGAACAGCAGATTATCTTGGAGACCCCTTGGTTTTTGGGGCTATGTTTAGTGGAAGCCGTGAGGATTATGAATGCAACCTTGAAAAAGCATTTAACAAGCTTAAGATAGTCAGCATGGTTTATGAAGAAAGGACTAACACTCTAAGAGGTTTATATAGTGGAACTGGCTGCAGATCTTACTATAGTGCACCTATTATAGATTATTCAACAACCAGCATAGATGAAGTTAAGATGGTTATAAGTTCTATAGAAACAAGCAATCAATATTTGCAATCATCATCATGTCCTACAATTTATTAAAATGAAAAATAAAAAATCCCAGATAAAGATGTTTGAAACAATTGCTGTCTTACTGATATTTTTTGTATTAATAGGATTTGGGCTTATATTTTATGGTAGGATATGGGGAGCGACTATTCAGGATACAGAAGGAGAAAATTTTGAATTAAAAGCAATCCAAACAGCACAGCTTGTCTCTTTTCTGCCAGAACTCCAGTGCTCATCTAATAATGATGATTGTTTTGACATACTAAAAGTTGAGGCATTGAGTAAAATAATAAATAATATTCAAAATAAAAACCTAAAAAATGAGTATTATTATGACATTTTTGGCTTTAGCAGCATTACTATTGAGCAGGCTTATCCTTCTGTTGTTAGTTGGAGTATTTACAACAAAACAACCGAAGGCACAAAAGCAAAATCATCTATTAATATTCCTGTTTCACTTTATGACCCTAATTTAAGGAAATATAATTTTGGTATTTTAACTGTGGATGTTTACAGAAAATGAGAAAAAACAAAAAATCACAGGCAGAAATAGTTGGTCTTGTTATTATAGTTCTGCTTATTACAATAGGACTCTTATTTGTTGTTAGGTTTGTTGTTTTGAGAAAACCTTCTGACGTTAAGCAGACATTTGTTCACTCTGAGCTCGCTTCTAATATGATCAATGTTTTGCTTAAGACAACAACTGACTGCAAAAAAAGTGATGTTACAGATTTATTTCAGGATTGTGCTGCTTTTAAGAGGATAGACTGTGATGGAGTTGATTCATGTGAAATGGTTAATGACACTATTGAGAAGATTTTAAATAACAGCCTTGATAAATGGAACAAACAATACGAATTTAGGGCATATAAATCTAATGACAAAGAGCATCCCATATCAAGTTATGGCAAATGTGCCAACAATGCAGACAGGGAATCAGCAACATACGCTATTCCAGCAGAATGGGAGACATTGTTCCTACAGCTGGATATCTGCAGCTAAACAATTTGTTATCGATAATTTTAAATACTAGTTAACCTAAAATAGCTTTATATTTGTTTTATATTAACTTTTATTATAAAACAAGAAAAAATAAACAAATGAGGTGAAATAAATGAAATCTAAAAAAGGCCAGGGCCTTCCAATGAATACCATTGTTATTGCGGCCATTGTTCTGATAGTTCTAGTGGTGATAATAATGATTTTCACAGGCAGCATGGGCAGCTTTACTGGAAAAATTGGAAATTGTGCAGAAAGAGGAGGCGTATGCAGAGCAAGTACCCAATGTGCTGATGAAACTGAAGTATTAATAGGAAAAACCACAGATTGCGAAAAATTTGGTCTCCCTTATTGTTGTGTAAAATAATAATATAAAACTACTTTTTTATTAATTTTATTTTTTTATTTCTTTTTCTTAAATTTTTTTAAAATCGGCACCGTTGAAAATCTCCGAAAAGTTTATAACCCACATGCAGCTATAAGCTCC
>CAYMFI010000063.1:0-3755 GCA_964389855.1 uncultured Methanosarcinales archaeon | reverse complement strand
CAGCATTACCATAACCTCATTTAAAATAATAATACCAGAAGGATTAGACATATCAACATTACCAAGATATCTAATACAAGATTACAAGGAATTAAGCTGGAAAGGCAGCTTAGATAAAGGAGAAACTAAGCTATTTAATATAAAATTAAAAAGCAAATATATTGGAAACCATACCTTAAATCCAAAAATATCATTTATGATTAATAATATCAGGAAAGATGTTGAAAAATCAATAAGCCTAAATATTTATGGAGACACGTTATCTATGATTTCGAAAGTTAGTAAAGAGGTGCTGAGTTCTGAAAAATTAAATATTCCAGTAACAATAAAAAATCCAAGCTCAACACATTCATTTAAAGATATAGAAATAATAATAGAAAGTGACCTGCCTGATTTTATAAAAATAACAAAAAAAATAGATAATTTAAAACCATTAGAACTTAAAGAAATTGAAGATGTATATTTCACAGCCCCAGAGGTTGTGGACAATAAAAATTATTCAATAAATTTAAAAATTATATATAAATCTGATTATAATCAGATATTAGAAACAAATCAAGAAAAAATTATTACTGTTATCGGAAAAAAAGAAGTTGTTTCTCCTGTAATAAATGAAACAAGTATAACAAAACAAGAGGCAGATAATCCTCCTGTGAAACTAAATCTTAGTTTAAAGGAGTTATTTAAATCAGGAAAATATAATTTTTCCATTCAATCACTTATAATCCCACTTGGAATATTTTTTATTTTTATTTTGCTTTCTGCTGTTTATATGAGCTATAGAAGGAAGCACCGTAGAAATTCTTATTAACAAGAATATTACATTAATCACATATTCTTCAAAACTATTAATGCGGGGGATGGGATTCGAACCCACGAACTCACTAAGAGACAGGATTTCTGCCTTATAATCATTGTCTTAAGTCCTGCACATTTGACCAGGCTTTGCTACCCCCGCAGAGACATAATAGAATAGAAAAATAGAGTATATTTAAAGTTTTCTAAAACTTTTTGGATGCACACCTTGTGCAGAGAAATGACCCTTCAATTTCTCTCAGGTTTGTGGATGGAAAACCGCAAGCCTCGCATATGCCATCTGATATTGGTCCGCCAAAAATTGGCTTTCTTGTTTCCTCTCTCAGTTCAAACTTTTCAACCATTAGCTCAAAAAGCTCTGGCTGTATTTTAAGTATATCTTTTAATGTAAGCAAGCCAACCATCTCTTTTTTATCCATGACTGGCAGGTGCCTTACATCGCTATCTTTCATTTTCTTTAAAGCATCATAAATATCTTTTTCAGGGCTGATTGTTATTACTTTTTTTATCATTACCTCTTTAGCTTTTAATTCTTTAGGGTTTAGTTTTTTTGCAATAACTCTTCTTACAATATCCCTGTCAGACAGTATGCCAAGAAGTTTAGTGCTGTCAGTTATAACAAGGCTTCCAACATGGTTGTTCAGCATTTTTAAGGCACAATCTTCAATAGAGGTTTCTGGTGAAACAAAAACAGGTTTTTTTGTCATAGCATCGCATACTTTATAGCCAGTCTTATAATTTAATGTCATTTAAATCCCCAATATTAACATAATGTCATTCTAGTTAATAAACTTAAGTAAAATAGAAAATATATAATAAAGAATATAAAGATTAAAAATCAGTAGTTGACCAGTATTTCTACATTCTTGCCAAAGATTTTTTTCATGTCTTCAAATATTGGCTCTTTTATAAATACTTTTGACAGGATTTCTATCTTCGAGAGCTCTTTCTCAAGCTCTTCAAGAGAGCTACTCGTGATTTTTCCTAATCCTCCGTTTGGAAGTATCTCTGCCTTAGTAACTCTTTTTTCCTCTTGGTCAATATCATGTATGATATAAGCATTTTTTTCAAGCAAAATCACTTCTCCATATTTGTCCCCATATTTAACCCTTATCTTTGTTTTTTCAATTTCTATTCCCCTTTTTCTCTGTATATGCTCAATCATAAACCTGATAAATTCCTGGGAATTCTTTTTAACCTTTTCTACCTCTGCCTTTGTCAGTTTTTTTTCATCATAGTCCTTCTTTGCATTCATTATATCATGCAACATCCTTAAGAACTTTGCAGGTATTTTCCCTTTACTTATTATCTCTTTCTCAAATATGCTAACTATTTCTGAGTCATTGGCACTCTCTATTCCCTCAAGCTTTAGGATATCTCTTATTATTGTAACAACAGTGTCATAAATGTGGAGCATTGACTCGTTTTCTTTTATTTTCTCTATCTGGCTGAATAATTTTTTTATTCTTTTCAGATAATCTTCTGCATTTTGCAATAACACATCTACTTCTTTGCCGCTAATTTCCTTTTCTTTTCCATGCTCTAGATCTTTCCTGACCTGTATGTTGTTTTCAAGTATCTTTACATACCTTTCCTCAAGCATTTTTTCCTTTTTCACGAATAGTTGCCTCATCAGATCAGGCGTTTCCTTTGGAGTTGGAGGCGGAACACCATAAAGCATCAAAGCAGCTTGGCTTGGTGTTAATATAGCCCAGAAAGTATCTTCCATCCCAATGTCTCTTATCTTAAATTTAACCTGCTTTAGCATCTGCTCCCCGCTGTTCATATACATGTCAATTGCCTCTGCAGATGGCTTTATCTTGCCCATCTTTAGCAGCTGTTTCCATGGCATGAATATTCCCCTGTCATAGAATGGAACTCCGTCCCTCAAAAAAGTGAAGATTATTGGATTTGCCTCTTTTATGTTATCCCAGAAGTCTGTAAGTATATACACCTGAACATTGAGCTTGTTCTTTATTCCTGTAATCTCTCCAGCTTCCATTCCCATTGTTATTATTATCGCCCTAAGCTTGTCTTTCAGCTCTGCCCTTGTCATTTTTTTAACGTCAGTGTCATCCACTACAATAAAGACATCAATGTCTGATTCAGCTGTTGCCTTTCCCTGGACAAGAGAGCCAGCAAGGACATAGCTGACAATATATTTTTCAAACTTTTTGATGACCATTGACTTATGAATTTCAGCTATTTTTATTGCAGACAGCATTCCTGTATCATGAACAGGTGCAGACATTGCAATAAGCTCTAAAAGCTCATACTTTGCGTCATAGCAACCCTGCCATAGTTCAGAAAGAATAATTGTCTGTGGCGCAAGATTTTTGTCAACTTCTTTTGCCATTTCTTCTATAATAGATGAAAGCTTTGTCTTTAGCTCATCCTTAGACATCTTCTTGCTGTCAGAATCATCAACTAAAATAAGAATATTAATCTGCTCACTGGGCTTTTCATCTTTTTCAGGCTTTTTTGGAGGCAGTAGCGCAATGCCAATTATGTAATCTTCAAACTTTTTCAGGACTATTTTTTGAAATTTATCAAGCTTTGACTTGATTGCCTTTAGTTTTTTCTGGGCATCTTTTGGAAGCTTTGACTCAATTTCCTTGAACTGGTCATTTTCTTTTGATTTTGTATTGTTAGCATTAGTTTTCTTGTTTTGTTTTTTGGCCATAGTCACCCACCTGCTTGCTTTAATTATAAGATTAACTAAAATATAATTATTATCAGGCATATATAAATCTTTTTAAAAAACCCCGATGATTTTTCGGAGCATATATATTTAAATTAACTCCTTTTTCAAAGAAAAAATTATTCCATTATCCCATGCTCTAAGTCATCTTCTACTCCTAGAAATTTAATAACAGGGAAACCTTTTTTATAGTCTTCCCACATTTCTTCCATTATTACAGAAGGAAAAACTTTTATAT
>CAYMFI010000062.1:0-3802 GCA_964389855.1 uncultured Methanosarcinales archaeon | reverse complement strand
TTGATTATCTTAATGCAGTAAGGCATCCCACCCAGGTTTATCATGCATTATCAGCAATTATAATTTTCATTATTCTTCTAAGGCTAAATAAAAAGAAAAACTTCAACGGCTTTATGGTCTTGTCTTATCTTGTTTTATACTCAGTTTTCCGCTTTATTGTTGAGTTTTTCAGGGAGATTAATGGAAAATATATCTTTTTCTCGCTTACAGGCTCGCAGTGGATAGCTATTTTTATGATAGCTTTTGCAGGATTAATAATATACAAGAAAAGCAACGGATTCAAAGATCTTGCTTTTTAATTCCTGATTAAATCCTTAAATGTTTTAATAGCTTTTTCAGAGAATTCTGCTTTTATTGAGCCCATTGCAAAGTTTTCCCTTCCGCCGCCCTTGCCATTAAACTTTTCCATAATATCTTTCAGCAGCTCATTTGCCTTAAATCCAGAATCCTCTGAAGCGACAATAATTATCTGTGCATTATCTCCAAGCTTGTTCAGAAAGCAAACAACTGTTTTTTCTTTTTTTAATAATGCTGCCTGGTCAACCAACTGCTTTTTTTCAACCTCATCAAATATGCTGTAAATAAAATTAATATCATTAATCTTTTCCTCATTGAATTCTTTTACAAGGCTTGCGCTTAACTCCCTCAGCTTAGCAGTTTTCTTTTCATTTTCCTGCATTAAGTTTTCAATAAACTCAGGAACCTCCTTAACATCTTTTTTTATTATTGAAGAAGATAGTCTTGCTATGCGGGCAAGCTCAAACAAGTCTTCTGAAACATTTGTCTTAAATCTTATTTCATAATCTCCTTTAAAAAGGTTGAATTTTGTTACAAGAAAATTGCCAATAAAATTTGTTTTTAAAGCATGGGTTCCAGCGCATGCTGAGATGTCATGATCCTTTATCTCAACAATCCTTATTTTTTCGTCTTTTATGCGGTCAAGCTTTATCCTTAATCCAGGAATTTTTGCTGCTTCTTCTTTTGTAATCTCTTTAACAATTATGTCTCTGTTTTCTTTTATGATTTTGTTTGCAAGCTTTTCTGCCTCAAAGATTTTTTCCCATGTTAAATTTTTACAGATTACAAAAAGTGAGGATTCATCTTCATCTAATCTTACCTTGTTAACTTTGATGTCTTTTATTGTTTTTAGCAAAGCTCCCATAAAGATATGCTCGCCTGAATGCATTCTTACAAGTCTGAGCCTTCTATTAATACTATGCTCACATGAAACCATATCATCTATTTTTAAAGTTCCATCAATAATCTTAACCTTATGAACTATCTTACCATCTTTTTTAGAAATATTAACAACCTTTCCCTCAAAATAATTATTTTTTATAATGCCTGTATCGCAGGGCTGTCCTCCTCCAGCAGGATAAAAAATAGTATCATCCAGCTCAACCAAAAGAAAGTCTTCTTTTTCTTCAATATTTGTTATTTTTGCGTCTTTTTTATGCAAAAAAGATTCTTGGTAGGTTTCCATTTTAATTAATCAGCTTTGTGAATATCTGTTTTAATTCTTTTGGCGAGGCCTTCCCTTTGGTAGCTTTCATTACCTGGCCTATTAAAAAATGAAGTGCCTCTTTTCTTCCTTTTTTGTAGTCAGAAACAACCTTTGGATTTTTTAGTATAACATCCCTGCATATTTTTTCAAGCTCTTTAACACCTGAGATAGCCATTAGTTTATGCTCTTTTACACAACTGTTTATATCAAATGGCTTTTCAGCAAGTTTTTCAAGGATTTTCTGCGCAGTTGTTTCTGTTATTTTATTTTCTTCAATTAATGTTAATAAGCTAATCATGTGTTTTTCATTTATTTCTGTTTCAGAAAGCTCTTTTTTATTATAGTTCAAAACCCTTAAAAGCTCAAACCTCAGCCATCTTGCTGCAAGCAATGGATTTATTTTCCTGGCTGTTTTCTCAAACAGTTCAGAAAGCATTATGTCAGAACAGATAACAAATGCATCTTCTTTTTTCAGTTTGTATTGTTTGACTAATCTTTTTATTTTTTCATCTGGTTTCTCCGGCAGTGTTTTTCTTATCTTTTCAATGTAATTATTATCAATATTTATTGCCGGAAGGTCTGGCTCTGGTATAAACATATAGTCAGCTGCCTCTTCTTTTGAGCGCATGAAAACTGTTTTGCCATGCTTTTCATCAAATGCGCGGGTTTGCTGCTTTATTTCCTTTCCTTCCTTTATCTCTTCTTCCTGCCTTAAAACCTCGTACTCTGCTGCCTTTACAATGTTGCTGAATGAATTAACATTTTTTACCTCAACCCTGCTGAATTTTGGGCCAATAGAAATATTTGTATCTGCTTTTACTCCGGAGTTTTTGTCAATTGCCTTTATGTAATTTAATGTTGTTAACAATGCTTTTAGCCAGTCTCTTAGTTCATTTGTTGATTTAAAGTCCGGCTCTGTCACAATCTCAACCAATGGAAAACCTGAGCGGTTATAGTCAACATTTCCTGTTACAGGATCCCATCTTGCAGGGTCTTCCTCAAGGTGGACATCAGATATTCTTATTCCGAGGAATTTTCCGTTTACGCCGACAGGGTTAGAATATGAGCCTGACATTGTTTTTTGAAAGCCGGCAGGAAGGTCTGGCCATGAGTAATGCTTTCTCTGGAAAAGCATTCTTTTGTTTATTTTGCATCCAAGCATTAAGGCGATTGCAATTATCTTATCTACGGCCTGCTTGTTTGGAAGCATCGGCTTTGAGCCGGGCATTGCTGTGCATATCGGGCAGATGTTTGTGTTTGGAGTTGCATCTTCCTCAATAGAGCAGTTGCAGAATAATTTAGTCTTATTCTCTACATTAATATAGCCATGAATCTCTAGGCCACACTTTATCTCAGTCATATAGTAGAATGATTATAAAATGTTTATATAACTTACGGATTTACCTTAAGGAGTCTTTCTTAGCATTGTCCTTGGAAAGGGAATTGTGTCTTTTATGTTATCTGATTTACAGAGCCATGCAATAACCCTTTCAACTCCGAGGCCATAGCCAGAATGAGGCACTTTTCCATATCTTCTTGTGTCAAAATACCATTCATATTTTTCAGGCTTTTCACCCTGCTCTATTAAGGCCTTTTTCATCTCTTCAATATCAGTGTCTCTTTCGCTTCCGCCGATTATCTCGCCGTATCCCTCTGGAGCTATTATATCAAAGCACAATGCTGTCTTTGGGTTTTTAGGGTCTTTTGGTTTGTAGAAAGCCATTATTTTTTTAGGATAGTTTGTAATAATCACAGGCTTTTCATAATGCTTAGCAATTGTATCCTCTTCAGTTGTTCTTAGGTCTTTTCCCCACTCAGCCTCTAATCCATCTTTCTTTAATGTCTCCAAGGCCTCTGTGTAAGTAATTCTTGGGAATGGTGTTTTTATTTTCTTAAGCTTCTCAATATCCTGGCCCAAAAACTTTAATTCTTCTTCATTATTTTCAAGGACATATTTCACAATAAAGGCAACCAAATCTTCTGCATTCTTCAGTATGTCATCAAGCTTAAACCATGCAATTTCTGTTTCAGCCATCCAGAATTCTGACAAGTGCCTTGAGGTTTTTGAGCGCTCTGCCCTAAAGCATGGAGAGATTGTGTAAATTTTTTCCAAAGCAGAAATCATGGCTTCAGCATAAAGCTGCCATGACTGTGTTAAGTACATTATATCATCAAAATATTTTACCTCAAAAAGAGTTGAGCCGCCCTCGCAGCTTGTTGGTGAGAACATTGGTGAATGCTCTTCATAAAAGCCTTTGTCATTGAAAAATTTTCTTATTGCCTGGAAAACAGCTGACC
>CAYMFI010000061.1:0-3857 GCA_964389855.1 uncultured Methanosarcinales archaeon | reverse complement strand
TAAAGTCCCAACAACAATTATAGACAATAAGTTAATATATGATTCAATTGTTTATTCTGAACAGATAAAAGCTGTCATAAGAGACCTTACAGAAATACCTGACCTTTATGGAAGAATTTATGATTTTGAATATGTTTTAAAGGCAACTGGAACAGATAAAAAGCAATTTATTTATGGGCTTAAAGTTTTACTTGATGAAAATATTTCTGACTTTGCAAGGGGGGACATCATGCTTATGCTTGGGAGGTTAGAAGATAATGATGCATTGATATGTAGCTCATTGAGATATTATGAAAATGTAGAAACTAAAGACCCTGAAGAGAATGCACTTATATATGAGACATATGCTGCAATTGGTTGCGGCAAGGACAAGAAAGAATCGCTTTTAGAAGCAGCTGAATTATGGGAAGAATTAGGTGTAGATTTTAGGTCAAAGTTATTGAGGGATTTGGCTTATGAAAATAAATTAAACTACACATCAGATATTAAAGAAATTTCACCTGTAAACATATCAGTTCCTTCTAATACAACTAAGATTACAATAGGCAATTCTTATATAAAACTTGATGATTCAGATATTTTACTAAGCCAGACTGACAGGGTAAGCAGGGACTGGTTATCATATCAGGTTTATTCTTCTCCATTTAGTCCAGAGTTACTGACTACTTTTTCAGAAAGGTTTTACCTTAATGAGACAGAACTATTAAGTGACATTGGTTGGCATGAAGGGGCAAGAATCAAAGAATTAAAGCAGTCTGGTTTAAAACATGAAATTGGAACAGGGACTATTGTTAAAAAAATAAATGGAGAATGGTATGCTCCAAATGAGGAAGGAGTTTTTATGTTTGATGTTCCACTAGATAAGGTTCTTTATCCAACAACAAGGTTTTTAAGAGAAGATTTGGCAGTCATCATTGATACCCATGGGATTAATATGTTGGTTGAACAGGCAATAAGGAAAAATGCTTCTGTCGTTGTTGGATGTTGTGATAACATTGGAAAGATAAAAGCAGTTCATTACCTAAGCAGTAAAGGAATCAAAAGTATTTGCTTTACTGACAAATACATTCCATTTATCCTTGGCAGCAATGATAGTGTGCTTGGAAGTCCTCCAATTGAACACGTTGGCAATACATTTATATTAGGAAATAGAACACTTTTTTTTGATATAAATGAAAATATTATAGTAATGAATGTATCTTCTGACAAGTTTCAAATATCTTACTATACTACACCATCCATATATTTCTCTGAATTAGAAAAAAGAACTGGTTTAGATTTAAATATAATTTATTTTGAAATAGACGATTTTAATCAAATGAGTAAACTGATTGAAGCAACTGAAATATTCAATTCCAGCATAATAGCTGTTAGGATTTTTAATTCAGATGATTATAATAATGTTAAGAAATGGCTGGAAGAGGATAACTCTAATAGGGCAATATTATTTCATTCAACTTCATATCCTTATGGGTATAAACTGTTTAAAGAGTTTCCTGAAAGAACATCTTTTGATGATATTAATATCAAATTTAATTAACTATTTTTTAACCTTTACTAAATCACCTATTGTAAATCCATCTGCTTCTGTTTTAGAGCCTTTTTGATGCCCTTCTTCATACTCCTCAATCAGCTTTATCTTAAGAAATCTTTCTAGTTTTGTTGCAAGGCTTATGCTCGGCTCAAATGAGCCTGTTTCTATGTTATGAACTAATGACTCCTTTTCTGAGATTTTTTTTGCAAAATCCTTTTGCTTTAGCCCAAGTAATTCTCTTTTGTTTTTGATTATTTGTGCAAAATCAGGAACAATAACCTGGATTATTTCTCTTTCCGGCTCAGCTGGTTTTTTAGCATATTCTTCTTTTTCTTCTATTGCTCTAACAGGTTTTTTTTCAACAACTTTTCCATATTTAGCGCAATCTTTGCACACATTAAGCTCTGTTCCTTCTACTACTGCCCTGAATAAGTTTTCTGTTTCAGTACCGCAGAGGTCGCATTGCATAAGAATTCACCCCAATTATTTGTTATTTTATTGATATTTATATCTTTTGATTGGGTTATGGTTATAATAACCTTTCTATTGCTTCTTGGGCCGTCAAACTCGCAAAAGGCAATTGACTGCCATGTCCCTAACAAAAGTTTGCTGCCTTTTATTGGGATTGTTTCAGATGGGCCTATTATTGCAGCCTTTATATGCGAAGCTGCATTATTATCAATCTGGTCATGTTTATAATTATTGTGCTCTGGTATTATCTTGTTTAGCGCATTAATAATATCATCCCTTAGGTTTGGGTCGTAGTTTTCATTTATTAGTATGGCTGCTGTTGCATGCATTGTGAATAAATTGCAGAGGCCTTGTTTTACCTTTGACTCGGAAACTACTTTTTCAACCTCTTTTGTTATATCAATCAGCTCATTATGTTCTTTTGTTGTTAATATTATCTCTTTTTGCATTCTTGTTAAATGTATAGTTAATTATTTAAATATTATGCTGTTATTGTTTAAAATGAGAGAATATCTATTGTTTTTGGTTTTTGCAATAGTCTTTGTTAGCGGATGCGCTAATATGCCTGATGATGCAGAATGTTCTTCTGATTCAGGCTGTGTTCCAGCCAGCTGTTGCCATTCATCAGAATGTGTTCCAGCTTCAGAAGCCCCAAACTGCGAAGGCAGGATGTGCTCTATGGAATGCAAACCTGGAACTCTTGATTGCGGCCAGGGATTTTGTGAATGCATGAACAGCAAATGCAGGGCTGTATTAAAATGAAAACAATTATTGTAAGCGGCACTCCTGGAACAGGAAAGACTGAGATAGCAAAAACACTTGCCAAGAAGCTTGAATACAAATATATTGATGTAAACAAGCTGATAAAAGAGAATAATCTTTCTGATGGTTACGATAATGAAAAAAAGTGCGAGATAGTTGATGCTAAGAAGCTTTCAAGGTTTCTTTCTGGCTTTATCAAAAAATCAAAGCAGAATCTTGTTATTGACTCTCATCTAGCTCATTACCTTCCTAAAAAATACGTTGATATTTGTATTATAACAAAATGCGATTTAAAAGAGCTCAAAAAAAGGCTTGAGAAAAGAAAGTACAGCAAGGCAAAAATAAGAGAAAACCTTGACTCAGAGATATTTGACATCTGCCTTAATGAAGCAATTGAAAAAAGCCACACAATCCTGATAATTGATACAACTGGAAAAAAAGCAAATGAATTGCTTGATAAGGAAACAATTTCAATTTTACAACAAATTTAAATATACTTAATCTTTTTTCTAATTTATGAAGAAAAATCTTGCTGCTTTAGAGTTAAGTTATGTTATTAAGGAATTAGATGCTTTAATAGATTCAAAGCTGGACAAAATATATCATCCTGATAAAAAAATGCTTTTGCTGCAGTTTCATATAACTGGTCAGGGCAAAAAAATATTGAGAATTTCTGTTCCTGACTATATCTACCTTACTGACTATAAAGAGAAAAGCCCTGAAAATCCGTCTGGCTTCTGCATGGTGTTAAGAAAAAATCTTGAGCAGTCAAGACTGATTGCCATAAAGCAGCTTGGAAGTGAAAGGATTGTTGAGCTTTTGTTTGAGAAAAATGAAAAGCATAAGCTCTTTATTGAGCTTTTCAGCACAGGAAATATTGTTTTGTGCAAAGAAGATGGAACAATAACTTCTGCATTGGAAACAAAGAAATGGAAAGGCAGGACAATACGAGGTGGAATTGAATATGATTTTCCAAAGCGGGAAATAAACTTTTTTGATTTTAAGAAACCAGAGCTGAAAGAACTTTTGAAAAGCACTGAAAAAGACTCATTAGTTACATGCCTTGCAATTGACCTTGGATTGGGTGGGG
>CAYMFI010000060.1:0-3977 GCA_964389855.1 uncultured Methanosarcinales archaeon | reverse complement strand
TTATTTCCTTTGCCTTAGCAATGAATTCTTCACGCCTTTCTTCCATTTCCTTTGCCAGTTTTTTCTTCTCTTGCTCAAGCTCTTTCAGCTCTTCTGCTGAAATTTCAGTTTTTTCTTCTTTGATTTCTTTATCAAACTTGCCTTCATTAATTTCTTTTATTGCATCAACAGAGGGCTTTCCTTCTACAAGAATTCCCATTGAACGGCATGTTCCAACAATTTCTTTTATTTTGTCCTTTAATGTCTTTCCAAGCAAAGAGTCTTCCTTCATTTTTGCAATCTTGATTATCTGCTCTATTTTTAAATCAGCAACCTTGTCTGTTTTTGGGTTTGAGCTTCCTTTTTCAATTCCGGCTTCCTTTATAATTAGTGAAGAGCATGGTGGTGTTCCTACACTGATATTATATTCTTTTGTATCTTCATCTACTATAATCTTAACAGGAACCTGCATTCCTTTGAAGCCAGCTGTTTTTTTGTTAATATCAGTTATTATCTGGCCTATATTAACACCTAATGGGCCTAAGGCAGGTCCTAATGGCGGTGCAGCTGTTGCTTTTCCGCCTTCAATCAATGCTTCTACTGTTTTTTTACCCATTTTAAGAATTGGAACTTATCAATTATATATAAATCTTATGATAAAGAAATCAGTTTTCCTGATTTTCCTCTTCCCCCTCACGCCTTATTACCTTGACTGTATCCATCTTGACTGTTATTGGAATTGGAACAGCTGCTTCTAAGAGCTCGATGACAATATCTTCCTTTGCCCTGTCTATCCTTGTAACTTTTGCATTTTCCCTCTTGAAAGGCCCTGATATTACTTCAACGATATCATTCTTCTTTATATTCATCTCAACTTTCTTTGATTCCTCTAGCATATGCTCTATGTCCTTGTAATCCACTTTTTTTGGCAGAATTCCCCTAGCGTAAGGCACATTGAATGCAGCCTGCTCTGCCTCTGCTCTGGTTTCTGCCTCAACAAATATATAGCCCCTCATTCCATGGGGCTTTATTATACAATAAACATTCATGCCTTTTTTTGTGGCATTGCTTGTAACAAAATCCATTACCTGCTCTTCTCTGTTTGCAGTTGTTCTTAAAATAAATATATTTGACTTTTCTTCCACTTAAAACACCTCAAAAGAATAATTGTTTTATCATGTGTATTATAAATCCAATTAATCCTATAACTATTATGCCTAATCCAGAAGCCTTGACAATTGTCTTGAACTCAAGATTAGACGGCTTTTTTGTTACCCTGAATACTCTCTTGCATTCAATAACAAAACTTTTAAATTTAGATATTAAAGATTTAAAATTCATTTTTAATCCACAAACTCTATTCCTAATTCTGTTTCAATCTCCTGCTTCTTTCTGTCTGAAACTTTTGTTCCAGAGCCAAATATTTGAGAGGATTTAACACCTGTGACTATGATCACGACTCTTATTGTACTTTGTAAGTCCTCTGATATTTGTGCACCCCAGATAAGTTTTGCATCCTCATCAAGCTTTTCAGATATTGCTTCAACAACCTTTTTTGCTTCACCCAAGGTCATGTCAGGGCCACCAGAGACATTTACCAATGCTCCATTAGCTCCGGATATATCTGCATCCAATAACGGGTTTGATACTGCTTTTTCAACTGCCTCAACAGCCCTATTCTCTGAATCTGACTCGCCGACTCCTATCAAAGCAACTCCTCCGCCAGTCATTACAGCCCTTATATCTGCAAAATCAAGATTTATTAATCCTGCTTTTGTAACCATTTCTGCAATTCCTTTTACAGCATTTGTCAGTATTTCATCTGCAACCTTAAACGCAGTTTGCAATGGCAGGTCAGGCGCAAGCTCAAGCAGTTTATCATTAGGTATGACTATCAATGTATCCACAATATTTTCCATCTTCTCGAGACCAATTATAGCATTTTCATACCTGCGCTGTCCCTCAACTGAGAATGGGATTGTTACAACTCCAACAGTAAGTGCCCCGCCTTTTTTGGCAATTTCTGCTATTACTGGCGCAGAACCTGTTCCAGTTCCTCCGCCAAGACCGCATGTTATGAATACCATATCTGCACCCTGTAGTGCATGCTTTATGTCCTGCTCATTTTCCCTAGCAGCCTCTTCGCCAATCTTTGGATTAGAGCCAGCGCCAAGGCCGTGAGTAACATCCTTTCCAATTAGTATTTTTTTATCAGCTGTTGTGTAGAGCAGATCCTGGGCATCTGTATTAATAGCTATTGTCTCAGCGCCAACAACTCCAACTTCACTTATCCTGTTAATTGTGTTATTTCCTGCACCGCCTGTGCCAATAACCTTTATCGTAGCCCTTTGTTTTGAAAGCATCTCCTCTAATTCAGCGTCAAGTTCAACATTTCTTTTAGTTTGTTCAGACTTTATAATATTTTCATCAGGGTTATCTTTGATAAAATCATTCAATTTCCCCACCTCATATTTCCCATAAGATTATTATTCTATTACTTATATTTAAAGTTGTCGAAAAACTAACTGTTATCTTCTTTTGGTTTTTCTGGCAGCTTATTTTCTTTTGCTTTAGCTTCTACTGCCTTGAATTCAATCTTTTTAATTGAGGGTATGAGCTCCTTGATATGCTCTGTTAATTTTTCCTCAATAGGCTTTGGCAAATTCTGCTTTATGCTTAAGCTTACAGTTGCATTTCCCTCTTTAATTTCTGTCTTTATATCCTTTAAATTTAGCTGCAGCTTTAACAAAGCATTTAATTTTTCCTCATCATCTTCTATTATCTTATTAACCTTAAAATCATAAATCAATTCCTTGCCTGCAAGAGGATGATTAAAATCCACTAAAGTGCGCCCCCCGCTTATTGTTCTTATCATGCCCATCATACCGTCTATATTCACCTGTAATCCAGGCATTGGGTTAATCTCCTGCTTTATGAACTTGTTTGTAGCTACAAGCTGTATTAATTTTGCATTCTTTTTTCCAAAGCCCTTCTCAGGGCTTAGTTCAACCTTATATTCTCTTCCTAATTCCTTGCCTTCAAGCTGTTCATCCAATCCTTTGATTACATGGTTTTGGCCAATGCAGATCACCACAGGGCCGTAAGATGCCTTTGCATCGTGGATATTATTTTCCTTTGCCTCTTTCTCACTAGTTGTATCAAAAACAAAATCCATGTCTTTTACTTTTCCAGTATATTCAAGCTCTATAAAATCTCCTTTTTTCATCAATTTAATCCCTCACAGAATAAACACTCTAAGAGTATTTATTATATTTATAAATTTATCGAATTTTTTCAATAATCTTGTCAACAACCTCTTTTATTGTAAGGTTTGTTGTATCAATAACATAATCATAGTTTTTTTTGTTCAAAATATCCAGATTATAATATTTTTTGTATCTTAGTTTATCAGATTCAAACCTCATTCTTATTTTCTCAATTGCCTCACTCAAATCCTTGTATTTCTCGTTATTTCTGCTGTGATTAAGGACCCTTTCAGCCCCTGTTTTTGGGTCAACATCAAGGAAGATTTTTACTGATTTTGGTATGAAATGAAAGGATGTCCTTCCGACAATTACAAAATTATCCTCTGTTTTTCCCTTTTCTTCGGCAAATTTGTCAGGCTCTAAATCTGTGGAAGGGTCTTTTTCTCCTAATTTGTTTAGCTCTGATAAGCTGATGCCTTTCTTTTTGGCCATTTCTCTTCTTACATCACCAATACAGTAATATTTAAACCCAAGTTTTTTTGCAACAAGAATTCCAACACTGCTTTTTCCAGATCCAACTTTGCCAGAGATTGTAATTATCATCTTAAAGTTTGTCTTTTAACAGTATTTCAACAATAGCTGCGAATGCGGGTCTTGTGATAAAGACACCGACTGAAATACCTATAATAGTTGTTATTGCAAAGCCTTTTAATAAACCTGCCCCTGCTCTCATTAAGGGAAGCATGGCAACAAATGTTGTGAGGTAAGATGCCATTATAATAAAAAATGCAT
>CAYMFI010000059.1:0-4174 GCA_964389855.1 uncultured Methanosarcinales archaeon | reverse complement strand
GCTGATGAAGTTCTCAAGCAAAAGAAGAATTAGTTTTTACACATAGCAGTTTTTTGATGAAATAGAAAATATAAATATTTTGCATTACTTTAATGGATAATAACCTTTTTTCAATAAATTTTGTATTGGGAGGAACAATGGTTCTGGACAGTTATTCCATTCAAACCAATTCCACTTTTCACATTTTTCAGGTTCCATAACTTTAATTTCTCCTGAATCATGTTCACAGAGCATGAAAATTGTGATGTAATGCTTCCCTTCATCCTTAAAGATATCATTTGTTATTGTTTCAAACCTTATATTTTTGATTTTAACTCCAGTTTCCTCTAAGACTTCTCTTTTTGCACAATTTTCAAGGCTTTCATTAAATTCAAGATGCCCTCCCGGGAAGCACCATGAGCCTTCTCCATGAGAATTTTTCCTTTTTCCAAGGAGAACTTTATTCCCCTTGATTATAATTACTCCTACACCTACTTTTGGTCTTTTATCCATACTGATTAAAGTATTTTATCCTTTAATAAACTTTTTGTTAGAGAAAATATGTTTTTAAATATGAATTAATAGTTTACAAGAAATATTTCAAATAAATAAAAGAATTATTTAATGCACTTGCAGGGCTTAAAGCCTTCGTTTAGTGCCTTTGTCTTGGACTTAAAGCTTACCTTGTTCTTTGGCTTTATGTTCTGTGCAAATGGGCAGTTTGAGAGATGAAATACCTTACCCTCTTTTGGAGCAACAAAAATTTTATGTGCTTTTTTTGCATTCCCTCTTATTATAACCTTTTTTACAATTTTTTTTGATGCTTTGCTCTCAAATGCTTTGATTTTTTCCATCATTCTTGCTTGGTTTGTTTTTAACTCACTTAATACTTCTATTATATGCTCTACTGTCTTGCTTAATTCAATTATACCCTGTTTAGTCTCTATAATATCACTTTTAGCCAAGCGAAATGAGTTTACAATATTTTGTTTTAATTGGTCCATTTTTTAACCCCTTTAAGTTTATTTACTAGTAAGTAACTACAACTACTATATAAATGTTTTGTTTTTTAGACATTATTTAGTGACAACATTATCATTAAAAAATAAACATTAACCAAAAAAGTGATGTTATATTACCATAATATTTAAATTCTTGATTAATTATAACTATACAAGTGGTAAGATGAAGCATGTTGTAAGCATAAGCCTGGGCTCTTCTAAAAGAGACAAGAGCGTTGAGATAGAGCTAGGAGGGGAAAAGATTCTTGTTGAAAGAATTGGTACAGACGGAAATCCTGACCTGATGAAAGAAAAATTCATGGAACTTGACGGCAAAGTTGATTTTTTTAGTATTGGTGGTTTGCCTCTTAGCGTATATGTAAATGGGAGAGACTATAACATACCAGTAGTTAAAAAAATCACTAGTAATATTAATACTAAAATAGTTGATGGCAAAATCCTTAAGCAAACCTTGGAATGGAGCATTGCTGAGTTTATTGAGAATAACAGCAAGATACTGCTCAAAGGAAAGAGAGGTTATATGCCCAGTGCCGTTGACAGATGGTTTATGGCAGATTCACTTGAAAAAGCAGGTGTTAAGATGTGGTATGGAGACTTTGCTTCTGGACTTCACGTTCCTATTTATCTTCCTTCATTAAAATGGGTGAATTTCATAGCCCCTCTTATTCTTTCAGCAATATTAAAAAGGAAAGATTTTCGTGATTTATATCCAACAGGCGCAAGACAAGATGAATTCAAGGAAAGCAATATAAAACATTTAAACAATGCAGACATTATTGCAGGAGACTTTCTTTATATAAAAGAGAACATGCCTAAAAACCCCGAAGGAAAAATAATAATTACAAACACAACAACTGCAGATGATGTTGAAGAGCTTAAAAAAAGAGGTGTTTCTTATCTGATAACAACAACCCCTAGCTATGATGGAAGAAGTTTTGGAACAAATGCAATGGCAGCTGCCTTATTTGCAGTTGCTTATAGCAGGAACAAGGACCTTGATTCTATTATCCAGGAATTTCCTGATGCAGACACTTACATTATTAAAAAGTATGCGGAAGATTTTAACATAAAACCAGAGATACAAAAGCTTAATTAGGACTTAATATTTTCTTTATGAAAGTTTTATTTGAACTTATACAAGTTAAGCCCGACTTCTTCATTAAACTCGCGATCAACCTCGCCGTCAATAACTTCTATCACTGCCTCGAATGTTGCGCTTACAACTGCTGAGTTCAGGTGGCCTCCAAAAGCCTTGTTCTCTTGGTTGCAGAGGTTTGCATGTATATGAAGATAAACCTCATTGTTCATTGTTGATATGTTCCCATACAATGGAGCAATCTCATGGTCGCCTGTAAGCTCTTTTGAGTAATATTTCTTTTCCTCGACGTTAAACAAGCCGACTTTTGCACTGTTTGTTGCACCTAAGCCAATAACAGTCCCGAGTTTTATGTTCTTGTCCTCACAGAATTTCTTAAGTGTTGCAACTATTTCTTCTCCCTTATCAATCCTTAAAATATACTTGTTTCCAAATTTTTTGTATTCCATATTAAAAGAAAATTGTCAAAACTATATAAAATTTACTTAATCCTTTTTTCTACTACCCTTTTTAACATATTTTACTTTTCTCCTGCTGTAATTGACAGGATTTTTTATCCTGCTGCAAAGATTATCTGGCTCGCATATCTCAATATCCTTGTAATATGCAGCATTATCGCAGTTTGGCGGCAGAATCTTTTTTTTGTTTCTTTTGTGGTATCTTACCTGGGCCAGCAGGTTCTCTTCCCTCAGCGGCTCGTCATTTTTTTTGTTCCATTCAGCTATTAATTTTTCTATCTTTTCATAATCCCATCCGACGCTTGTGAGAAAATTTATCAGCAAAAAGGAAAATCTTTTTCTTCCATCCTTTAATCCCTTCAGCCCTTTTTTTATGCACGGCGGAAAAAATTCTTCCTGAAGTGCAAAGCCCAATGGCTCATACTCTTTTTTCTCAACTTCATTTTCTTCTTCAACTTGCGGCTTGTGGTCAAAGGCTTCTATTATTAATTTCCCTGCCTCGCCTTTTTTTACATTCCTTGTGTCAAGAAATCTGAATTTAGGAATCCTTACTACCTCAGGTTTTGCATTAGACTTATCAAACTCAAGAACTTTATCAGGGTCAACTGGAATTGACACAAGCCCTGACTTTTCATGAAGGGAATAAGCCATTCTGTAAAGATGCCTTGAAGAAACAAGCAAGGTGTCAATGAAAAGATTGACTTTTTTTCCAAATTTTGTCCCCTCACATTTTGGGCATTTCTTAATAGCAGTGTTTTGAATCCTTTCCATGTAAACCTTGCACTTGTCACAACGCATATATTTAAGAGGCTTATCTACACTTACTGTTTTTCCGCATTTTGAGCATATAAACTCAACCTGCTTTTTGTCTTCTGGTTTTAACCTCGTACCGCATTTAAGGCATATGCTTTTTGTGAGTTCATCAGCATCTTTTCCTGTTTTTTTAAGAAAATCATTAAACTCCTTGCTTTTAATTATTTTTTTTGATAGTGCAAAACCCCTCTCCTTGCTGTCAATATAATCCGCGAGATAGCTTACAACTCTTTTTGTTGCTTCTGGAAACAGGGTTCTTATTTCCTGCTCATGCACTTTTTTAGGAAATGCCTTAAACGGAACGCCTACATGAAACCCCTTATTGCCTGAAAACTTGCAGCTTACAGAGCTTACGCCATGCTCTTTTAATGCTTTTATTATTTCATTTGCTATGAGTTTTGTTATTTCCCACACCTCAAAATCAATGTCTATTACCAAGTCCCAGCCGCTCCTTAAGCTATCTGCTTCATTTTTGGTCATTTGGGTGGTTATCTGCAGCGGATTTTTCCATCTCTCTTCAGAAACATGAAATGAAGTAGCTCCATTTTTTACCTGCTCGAGAATATCGCTTGGATACTTTAAAGTATCTGGCCTTTTTCCAAATCCCTTATCTCCAAACCTTGCAACTACCTCTTTATCCTGGGCAGCGAGAAGTATTTCATCCTGCATATCCTTTCTCTTGTAATGCTTCAGGGCAGTGCTTAAGCTTATCATAACTATACATAGAAACTGCTGTATTTAATAGTTTTTGGTTTTGAATAATAAATTCTTAAGTAAAAAGTAAATTAATGTTTTCTAATTTTGTG
>CAYMFI010000058.1:0-4184 GCA_964389855.1 uncultured Methanosarcinales archaeon | reverse complement strand
TGGCTTGGGTCTGTTATCTGTATCTTTGCATCTGTTTCTGTGCTTTTTACCTCTATTGCTGAATCAACCAAAAGTATTTTAGCATTTTTCACTAATTTAGGCATTCCTGAGTGAACCCTTTCCTTGTCAAGTATAATTCCCTGAACAAGTTCTGTGTCTTCTATCCCGGCACCAACTTTTTTTTCAAGCTTTATGTTTTCAGCATCAATTATTATTTTGTCATTCTCTTTATCCATAACCTGTTTTATTGCTTTTACGCAAATTTCTGCAAGCTTTTCTTTGGCTGTTTCAGCACCCTTTCCAGTCATTGCTGTTATTGCTATGTTTTTCAATGATACTATATCTTTCTCAGTTATATCCTCTGCAATATTATTCAGTATTATATGAGCTTTTTCTGCTGCTATCCTGAATCCCTTTGCAATAACAGTTGGATGAATGTTTTCATCAAGAAGCTTTTCAGCATTTTTCAACAACTCTCCTACCAAAACGACTGCGGTTGTTGTTCCGTCTCCTACCTCATCTTCCTGTGTTTTTGCAACTTCAACAATCATCTTTGCTGATGGATGCTCTATGCTCATCTCTTCTAAAATAGTTACTCCATCATTTGTTATAACAACATCCCCTAATGAATCTACAAGCATCTTGTCCATTCCCTTTGGACCTAGGGTTGTTCTTACTGTTTCGGCTACGAGTTTTGCTGCCATAATGTTTGTTCTTTGCGCATTCTTTCCAGTGGTTCTCTGAGAGCCCTCTGGCAGAATAAATATTGGCTGTATTTGTTGGTTCATGTTTATTACCCCCTTATGGTTTTAATTTTTTTAATTAAATTCTTTATTAAACTGTTTATTAAATTGCTTAAAACAGCAGAAAAAGTAAATAACCAGTTCTATATAAATCTAACGGTTTTTGATATAATCAATGAATAATTGCCACAAAGTCATTGATGTTGTTATACTCTTTTTTGTTTTTTCTGTCATGTATTTTGTTATTGTTCTGTTCCTTATCACATTGATGTATTCTGCTGTGTAGTTGCAGATCTCATGTATTGGCGGCTCGACGTCAGCATAAGCCCAGTAGCTTGAGCTGGAATGCTTTTTTTCAGTGTAAGATGTAAAAATTTCTTCCTGACCAGGATTAAGCCGTTTTTTCATTGGATAGCTGTGCATTGATGCGGCTTCCCAGGGAAGCTTATATTCAACTGTCTCATAGGGTTTTTCATAGAAATCCTCATAAGGATAAAGGGAATTATCAAAAAAAGCAAACTCAACAGTAAATTCTCCGCTTTCGTTCTCAAGGTTTATAAGTTTAAAATTGGGTGATGCATAACCCTCTTTGTCATCATTCCATTCTGTCCATTCATAATCCCAGTGAAACTCCCTGTCAAAGCACAATTCTGTTATCTCTGGCTCTTTTGTTGTGTATTCCTCAACTTCCTGGTAAGGGATGCTCTCATCGACAAGTTCCTCTCTTGTTAAACTAACCCTTATTATATTCAAAAGAATGTGTATGAAAATAATGGTAATAATAATGGAGATTATCTTTTTCCGCCTTGATTTCATCTCCTCTTTTTTCAGCTCCTTTTCGGAAAAGTTCATCAAAAATGCAAATATGCATAATACTATTTAAAATCTCCTAGTTCCAAAATATAGGTAAGAAAGTAACTCCTGAAGAATAGAAATACTTATATAAAAAACAAATCCAAAAAAAATTATCCATTAAGGGGTAGATAATGAAACAACATCCAAACAGCATTTATTATACACTAAAAACCTTAATCAATGGTGATGAAAAGAAATTGGCTGAAAAGAAATTGGCTGTTTCTTATGTTTATGCCTTACTTTGTTATACACCTTCTTTGAATCAACCAAGAAATGTATTAAGCGATGAGGGGCAAAGAGTGTATACATCATTAAGCAAGATAGGACCTATTACATTGGATTTAGAAACTGTTAAATTGAATCCAGATGATTCTACTTTTGTTAATAAAATAAATAATGAATTAGATAAAAAAGGCCGACAACTAAGGAAAGGGGGAGTAGAAGAAATAGTTTTAAATATGCTTAACAATCTTGAATTCCGAGATTCAATTAATAAAATAGGCTATTCTCTCGGGGTATTGTTAAAAGAGAAACCAACATTTGATACAAAAAATGCAGGAAAGATATGGATGTATGAACAGAAAGCGATAAAAAAAAAGCTTTCTCAATATTTTAAAAAATAGAAACAACAGGGGAAGATTATAATGGTTAAATCAAAAAATTTAGATTCAAAAATTTTTCAAAATAAGAACACTAAAAATAAAATTCAGCCAGAAATTAAAGAACAAAAAAGCAAAATAGAACTTGTTATAGATGCCCATTTTAAGGGAATAAAAACTCTTGTTTCGAATAACAATTTTAATCATATATATGTTCTTGATACAAATGTCTTGATGGGTTTTCCTGAGGTTATAGAAATACTTGCTCAGGAAGGAGAATATGCAAACAATAATGGAAAGAAATCAAACCCTAATATGATAATAATAAGTGATATTGTAAGGATGGAACTTGATGGGTTAAAGAAAAACAAAATAACTTGGAAAGCAGATGATGCAAGGATTGCTACAAGAGGCATTAATGATTACATACAAAAAAATATTCTTGTTCCATGTGAAGATTATAATCTGGGATTTAAATTTTCCGGAGGTTCTCATGTTGTTCTTTTGGCATATTCTGATAGTTCTAAAAAATTTCCCAAACTTAGAGAAGAATTTGGGGCAGATGATAAGATAATCTCAACAGTTATTGCATTAAGAAATTATTTAAATGGAAGAAACAAGGAAAAAATAACTCTTGTTTCAGAAGATAACGGGGTTAATATATCATGCAATCAGCTTAATATCTCATGTGAAAAATTGGGAAAATTCTATAAAATAGCTGATTATACAGGTTTTATAAAAATTAATCTTGATTGGGATAAACATAGAGAACTTTACGAAAAACTCATAAAACAAGAAATGGAAAAAATACCTATAAAAAAAATAAATGAAATGTTTCCTGATGTGGATATAAATCCAAACCAATTTATAAGTTTTATAGGGGAAGGAATAAATCCTTCTAAGTATTTCAGAGTTGATCCAGGAATGGTTTATGCAGATTCTAATCTAAGATATTACAGAAATTTCATTAATGATAAAAAAGAAAAAATTAAAGAAATTAGAGAATTTAATCAAAGAAAATCAAGACATAATTCCAAAAATAAAAAAAATGATTCTAATCAAAGAAAATCAAGACATAATTCCAGAGATGACAAAAATGATTCTTCCAGAGATGACAAAAATGATTCCAGTAAACCAATAAACTGTTATGATTATCTACCAAATCCCGAACAGGTGTGCCTTATTGATCTTCTTTATGATCCAAGAATAGATTTTGTAACTGTGACTGGACCTCCAGGAACAGGAAAAACTATGATAGCTGCTGATGTAGGATTATTGGGCTTATTCAAAAAGAACTATTCATCTATGCTGCTAGTAAACCCACTAAACAATTCTATAGGTTACCTCCCAGGGACTAAAGATGAAAAAATATTACCTGAAAACATGAATGTACTTACACAAATTTATAAACTTCTTGGGGTAAATAAAGAAAATAATCTAACCCAGAATGAAGTTCACAACCAAGTAAAAAACCTGATGGATAACGAAAAGATAAATCTTAATTGTATAGAATACCTTCAGGGAATGTCATTAGATAAAACATATATACACTCAGAAGAATCACAAAATATTCCAGTTGGAAAACCAATGAGAGAATTTGCAACAAGGCTAGGGGATGATTCAAAAATGGTTATTGTTGGTGATCCTAAGCAGGTTATAAACTGGCCAAGATGCTCTGATACAAAGAATGGGATTCTTTATTTTATGACTAAGTTTAAAAAAGAAAAAGCAAAAAACTATGCCCATATTACTCTCTCAAGAGTTGAAAGAAGCCATGGAGCAGAACAGGCAGGAGAACTTCTTTAGTTGTATGATGCCCCAACCGGGGATCGAACCCGGGCCTTGACCTTTCAGCATTTTCTTTAATACCGCAGGGTCAAATCCTATCCACTAGACAATTGGGGCCTCTAATTAAGATTTATTTCCTATTTCTTAAAACTTTCCATTATTATAAAAAATAAAACAAAAAACTTAAATAGTTAAAATC
>CAYMFI010000057.1:0-4348 GCA_964389855.1 uncultured Methanosarcinales archaeon | reverse complement strand
ACGGATATTTTTTTATGCTTAATCCGTCCCACTATTTAGTTCGTTAACTATTTTTTGGATTCTTGCTATAGAAGTAGCGCTCCTGCCAGCCCTAAACTGATGTACAATCCATTTCCTTTTCTTTTTGGTTAATTCATTCATTAATATCACCAAAAAGAAAAAAATTAGAAGAAAGTTAAAAGTGTGAACTGATTATCAAATTGAACAAAAAATCATTTTTCTTTCAAATATTTATAAGCTTCATTAATCTTGACTTTCTTCTGCTCCCTTGTTTTTAGATTTTTTATTGTAATTGATTCTTCCTTTAGCTCGTCATCTCCGATAATACCAGCATAAGGAATGCCTAATGAATCTGCATATGTTATTGCCTGTCCCATTTTCTTCCCTTTTAGATCCATATCTACATTTAATCCCTGATTTCTTAAAGAATGAGCAATCTTTAAGCATTCTTTTTCTGTGTTGATTGGAATAAGATATATTTCTGTATTGGATAATTTAAGATTTTTTTTAATATCATTTAAAATCATAGCAATCCTTTCAAGTCCAAAAGAGAATCCGACTGCAGAAATTTCCTGATTGCTGCCAGAAAAAGCGCCAATCATATTATCGTAACGGCCGCCTGCAAGAACAGCTGATTTAACAACAGATTTATCTTTGAGATATACTTCAATTGTTGTTCCAGTATAATAATCCAATCCTCTTGCTAAACTTGGGTCAAACTCAATAAAGTCAATGCCCATACTTTTTGAATAATCCAGTAATTGTTTTATTTCATCAAGCCCTTGTTTGCCGTTTTTTGATGAAACAATTTCTGTTAGTTTTTTATAGGTCTTATCATTGTTATTTTCTTTGGTTATTGTAGAAATTAGTTTATCAACTGCCACCTTAAGCAATAATAATTTTATTTCTTTTTTAACTCCCTCAATGCCAATCTTGTCCATCTTATCCAGGATTATTATTGTTTCAATCTTCTTGCTGCTTGGAACACCTGCATAATCCAATATTCCATCAAGCAGCTTTCTGTTATTAATCTTGACTGTAATATTGCCGAGTCCCAGTTCTTTAAAGCAATCCTGTGCAAGTGCAAGAAGCTCTGCCTCTGCAATCATATCTTTGACTCCTAAAATATCAACATCACATTGTGTAAATACCCTATACCTACCCTGTTCTGGTTGGGCTGGGCCGTCCCTGAAAACCTCGCCAATAACATACCTCTTGAAAGGGAACTTTACATCTTTGTTTGATGCAACAAACCTTGCTAAAGGCAGTGTCTGGTCAAACCTTAATGCTAACTCTCTCTTGCCCTGGTCTTTAAGGGTGAATATTTCTTTCTGAATTTCTTCCCCTCCTTTGAATTTCACTGTTTCTGCTCTTTCAATCATTGGAGTTTCAATAGGATTGTAGCCATACCTCTCAAAAACTCTTTTGAGAGTATCTTTTATCTCATTCCTGAGTATGGCATCCTTGCCATACCAGTCCTTTACTCCCTTTGCAATCTTAAATTCTTTTGACATTTTAACCCATTCTTAGTCTTTCTTGAATCTTAATAAATCTTTTGATTTTAAAAAGATTTATATATAAGTATTAAGGCTAATTAAATAATATGAAGGATGATACCATTTTACATATGAAGAATTTAACCAAATTTTTGTTTATGTTTCTTGTTTCAGCCATAATCTTCTTTTTTTTATGGATGTTTACAACCGGTTTTCTTATAAGGTGCCCATGCCTATGGAATAGAATTGGTAAGGAGGTTTGTGCTATTTTAGCTTTTTTAATTGTTTTATTAATCTCTTTTTTTCTTTATGTATTAGAAAAAAGGAATAAAAAACTATTTGTTCATTATATTCTTCTTTTATTTGCAGGAATTGTAACTTATCTTATCTTATCCACTATTGCCTTTCAGATTCTGAAGGATTGCATACCTATACCATTACTACATTAAGTTTTTTCTATAGAAAGCTTTTTATATCAAGAAGGCTGTTTTAAATATAAAATGCTAGTCGGTGTTGTTGGAAAGGCAAATGTTGGAAAGAGCACATTTTTTAAGGCCCTTACATTGGCAAATGTTCAGATAGAAAATTATCCCTTTGCTACCATCAAGCCAAATCATGGAATGGGTTATGTAAGGATTGAATGTGCTGATAAATTCTTTAATGTCCAGTGCAATCCAAGAGAGGGGTATTGCATAAAACACAACAGGTTTGTTCCTGTTGATTTAATTGATGTTGCTGGTTTGGTTCCAGGAGCTTATGAAGGAAAAGGAATGGGAAACCAGTTTCTTGATGACTTAAGGCAGGCAGATGTTTTAATCCATGTGGTTGATGCATCTGGCGGAACAAATGAGCTTGGAGAGCCTATAACGCCTGGCTCATATGACCCATGCAATGATATAAGGTTTCTTGAAATTGAGCTGGATATGTGGTATTTGAGACTGATAAAAAAAGGATGGGACAGGTTTGCAAAAGCAGTCCAGCAGGAGAAAGACCATAAGGAAAAAATTGTAAAAGATATTACAAAGCATCTCAGCGGACTTAAAGTGGATGAAGAAATGGTTGAAGAGGTTTTAAGCAAGCTTGATTTAGACAGAAACAATATATACTCCTGGAGCGAAGAAGATTTAAAAAAAATAGCAATAGAACTTAGAAAGAAAACAAAAGAGATGATTATCGCTGCAAATAAGATTGATGTGCCTGTTGCAAAAGAAAACCTTGAAAAGATAAAAAAAGAATTCCCTAATTATTTGATTGTTGGCTGCAGTGCAGAGTCAGAGCTTGCATTAAAAGAGGCATCAAAAAATGGCCTTATTGAATATACCCCTGGAGATAGTAACTTTAAAATTTTAGAGCCAGACAAGCTTAATGAAAAGCAGAAAAATGCTCTTAGTTTCATAAAGAAAAATATCCTTGATGCTTTTGGAAATACTGGCGTCCAGCAGGTTATAAATTTGGCTGTATTTGATTTATTAAAATACATAGCAATATTTCCTGGCGGCGTAAACAAGCTTGTTGATTCTGACGGGAATGTTTTGCCAGATTGTTTTTTAATGCCTCCAGGAACAACTGCGCTTGCTTTTGCTTACAGGCTTCACACAGACTTTGGAAATAATTTTATAAAAGCAATTGATGTGAAAAAAAGAATAGCAATCGGGAAAGAACACCTTCTAGAAAATGGGGATGTTGTTGAGATTATAAGCGGCAAATAATCCGAAAGAATTATAAACAAAAGAAAGTATTTAAGGCTTAGAGGTGATGGTTTGGCAGATTTAAAGGAATTTAAATTTAAAGAAGAAAAAGCAGAGGATGCTCATCGCCAGAAAGATATCCCAACAGGATATCCAATGCCATTAAAGAGGTACTGGTTAAGCCTTGAATCTCCTAACCAATCTATTGAAGAATTTTATTTCTGGGTAGTCAATCTCTTAAGGGATGATTTAGGCTATAATGACATTGAAAAATTGATGGATGTCTTTGCAGCATCACAACATTCTGCATTTTTTGGAGTTGCAATGCAGCGAACCGGAAGTTATCAGGATAAAGTTTCACAGTTCCTTGCAACAATAGGCAAGATGGTAAAGGAGCTATTCCAGCTTGTTAGGGAAATAAGGATTCTTGACGAAAGATTAGGCTATTATAAAGATAGTTATGATACAAACAGCAAAAGCAAAGAAAGCGCTGAAATAACATTAAAAGGCATATGGATTGATATGGTTGAAGGTGGAGCTAAAAGTCCGGCATCTGTTTATGGCATGGCTCGTGAATTGGAATTTACTGTTTTGCCAGACCTTTTTTTTAGCACGCACCCGGCAACAAGCAAGGATGTTGATGATGTAGTCAATAAGCTTGAGTTTAACAAGAAAGTAAAAGAAGTTTTGAAAAGAAAATTAAGGGCATTTTTGGAATGGAAAGAGAACACTTACAAAGAGCTGAAAACAAGAAGAAAATTCACACTGAGATTTCTAAGGCAGCATTATGACGCAATAAAAATGTATATGAGCTGGGTAAAGCCATACCTTAAATATATCAGGATGCTGCGCTCGTCTGAAAAAAAAATGGACAGCCCTGATCTTATAGGCGCTTTTGAGGGTTCAATGATTGAAATTGAGATTCTTGCAAAGAAATCTCCATTTGATCCTACAACTGGAAAAACAAAAAATGCTACATATAAAGCATGTATCTTAGCAAACTTTAATTATAGGACAACACCTGATATGAAATTTGTAAGTGAGGGTTATCAAAGGGGGCCAACCCATATAGGGCGGGTTGACATGAAACTTAGGGCATATGCCTGGTCTGAAAAAGAGATTGAAAATTACAAAACATATCGCGCTAAGGAAGATATGGAACTT
>CAYMFI010000056.1:0-4403 GCA_964389855.1 uncultured Methanosarcinales archaeon | reverse complement strand
TTTGCTTTATTTAAACACCACTTAACCTTATTAGATGCTTGTGACATTCTTAACTGCCTCTAATAGCTTATCATAACCACACAGTATATAGCCATTTTTAATTGCGCTTAAAATCACTTTATCATTGTTCTTTAGATTTCTGTTTAAATCTTTGGGTGTCTGCTTTATTAAATGTATAGCTTTAATTGATATAGCTCTTCTTTCATCTATAATTTTATTTATAATATTGTTATTTTCTTTTCGAAAGACAGCTAATAAGTCAATATCATTTGCTTTTTTTGGATATTTTACTATTGAACCAAATATAATCACTATTTCCGCATGTTCAAATAAATCCCTAAATTCATTTAACCATCTTGATGATTTTTCTCTTGACTCATCTATAAGCAATGTTTCTATTATCCTAAAAGTATAATAATCATTTAGATTAACTTTATAGAAAACAGCCTTGCCCATTTTTTTGCCTGTAATCAGCCTTTTTTTTTCCAAGTTCTTCATTGCTTTGAAGGCACCTGCTGGTGTAATCCCTATTTTCTTTGTTATATTGTTTGAATTGTAATCTGTAGAAAAATCTTTAGTTAAAATTAACAAAATTTCAATTTCTTTATCACTTAATCCTTTCATATTAACTCACAGTTAATATATCATAACTAACAGTTAGTATATAAACTTTTCGATTTTTAATCCACAAAGTTTAAAATTAGAAAGGTTTTTAAAAAATTAAAAAATTAAAAATAATATGTTGCCATATACTCCTCATCCGGTTTTGCTTGATTTAGGGTTTCTGAAGATTTACAGCTGGGGGTTTATGGTTGCAGTTGCATTTATTGTTGCAACAATCCTGGCAGCAAGGGAAGCAAAAAGAAAAGGCATAAATCCTGAAAAGATTTACAGCCTTGTTACTTATATTATAATAGGAGCAATCATCGGCTCAAGAATTGGCTATCTTTTGTTTAATCCTACAAACTTCTCAGACATATTTAAAATCTGGGAAGGTGGAATGGCATTTCATGGAGGTTTTATAGGAGGAGTTTTGTTTGGATTTTTATACATCAGAAAAAACAAGCTGAACTTTTGGAAAATTACAGACATATGCGCTCCTTCAATTCCCCTTGCGCAGGCAATTGGAAGGATTGGCTGCTTTTTAAGGGGCTGCTGCTATGGAATTGAAACAACCCTGCCATGGGGAATCAATTATCTTGGAGGAATAAGGCATTCAACCCAGATTTACTCAAGCATTGCATTGTTTTTAATCTTTATTTTCCTTTCAAAGCAAAAACACAAAAAGAATTTCAATGGAGCTTTATTTTTAACTTACATAATAATTTACAGCATTTTCAGGTTTTTTATAGAATTCATAAGAGTGGAGCCAAGGATTCTTCTTGGCTTGACAGGAGCCCAAATTGTAAGCATTGTTTTATCTGCAATATCCCTGTTCTTATTTTTGAAATTCAGAAAGTTATTTAAAACAAAAAACATTAGTAAAAGAAAATGCTAAAGACACCGATAATTATAATCAATTTTAAAACATATAATGAATCAACAGGAGATAACGCAATAAAGCTTGCAGAAATTTGCAATAAATTAGCAGAAGAAACAAAAACAAGCATTGCTGTTGCAGTCCAGAGCACGGATATTTACAAAATCTCAAAGACTGTTTCTATACCAGTTTTAAGCCAGCACATTGACGCAATAAGCTTTGGAAAGAACACCGGATTTTTGCTGCCGGAATCAGCAAAGAACGCTGGTGCAGAAGCAACCTTGTTAAACCATTCTGAGCACAGGCTTGATTTTAAAGTTTTAAAAGAATCAATAGAAAAAGCAAAACAAGCAGGACTTGATGTTGTTGCATGCGCAAAAGATGTTGAGGATGCAAAAAAGATTGCAGGATTAAGCCCTGATTTCATAGCAGTAGAGCCGCCAGAACTGATTGGAGGAGAGATTTCTATATCAACAGCAAAACCGGAAGTCATAGAAAATTCTGTAAAAGCAATAAAATCAATAAATCAAAACATAAAAGTATTGTGCGGTGCTGGAGTGAAAAACGCTGATGATGTAAGAAAAGCAATGCAGCTTGGCTCAGAGGGAATACTTGTCGCATCAGGAATAGTAAAATCAGAAAATCAGGAAGAAGCACTAAGAGATTTAATAATCGGATTAAAATAAATCTAATCAAGGAACAACAACATATATTTTCTGGGTTGTGCCATACCTTTTAGTAGAATCTTTCTCGCATGAAATACTTTCATCTTTACATACATAAACATTAAGTACATATGTTCCTTTTTTTGTGCCGCCAGGAATCTGGACAGCTATTCCTACTTTCTCTTGTTCATTAGGGTCAAGAGTTAATTCATTTTTCAGCATCCAATATTTTTTTCCTATTTGGGGTATGTCATCAGAGTCTGATTCTTTAACATCAATATAAAATTCACTCTCATCTCCGGTGTTTAGGATTCCAACTGTAAAAACTCCTACCTTATTTGGTCTTATTTCTTTTGTGCTTGTTCCTATGCATATTCTTTCAGAGGAATCACATAATATATCTTCAAGTTGAGCATTAATTTGCTTCAATGTCATACTGCTAAGTTCATCAGCCTGATGCATGAGGTCATAAAAAAATTTAATACCAAAACCAAATATAACTATAGATATAATTAGGATTACAATAAAATTTATTGATAATTCAAATGCTTTCTTATTCATTTTAACTAGGATTTACTAAAAACAATTTTGAGCTATATGACTTTGTGTATGTGTCCCTCCTTACTTTATCTTCATATATTGGTTCTCCCTTGCTGTTATACCCTGTTTTTTCTTTTATTATGTAAGTATAATCAATAACCAAACTTACTCTTTTTTCTTCTTCAACATTCTGCATAATTCCTTCATTGATGGGTATTGTGTCGGTGAAAAAATCACCAATATGTTCTAATTTTCCATCCAGCCCTTTTTCCCCAATCAGAAGTTCTCCCTCAATAAGCTTCAGAGATGTTATTGTAACTGGAGGCACTAAATCTTCATCTTTGTCTTCCAGCTGAATCTTAACCTTGAATTTTGAACTATCTATGTTAAATGGTTGATCAATAGATGTAATTATTCCAATCTTAAAATAGCTAAATTCTTTTTCATCTGTAAGGTCAATCCCTCTTATCAAGGACTCATCTATCCCAAGAATGCAATCATTGTCTTTGCATTGATATTCAAGATATTCTGTATCAAGGGTTTTTGAGCCAATCTTTATTTCGCCCTTGCCTTCACATTTGCCGCAATCTTTTGGGCATGAACATTCTGTTTCACCTTTATCACGTTCGCAGTCCTTATTTCCGCAACAATCAGATTCAGGAGTAAATTTGCATGTGTTATCGGTGCATTTTATATCAAGACAGTTATCACTATATGAGCTAAACTTATCAGGAATTTTTGAGTCACAATCAGAATTAATTTTGCATTCCTTGCAGCCACTAATTAATAATGTAATAAAAATTAATAATAAAAAAAGATATTTTATTGATTTCATAATCCATTTACCTTGTAATTGTTATGAAAATATCTTTTGAATCATACTCTCCCTCATCAATTAATAAAGAGCATTCATAGGTTGTAATTGCTGCATTAGGATCTATTTTTATTTCAACTGGTAAGACTCTTATATCATCTTTTTCAACTGTTACTTCTTTGAGATATTTAAAAGTTATACTGTCCTCAATTGAAATTTGCAAATCACTTTCATCTTCAAAGGAACTAGTACAAACAAATTCAACATCAAAGGGATAAAGATGGTCATCACCCATTTCATTCCGAATAGCAAAATAGGTTTTTATTTCCTTATCTTTTTTTCTTATATCAATATTATCATTTTGCAAAATAACTCTTCCTGGTGTATCTTCCATTTGTTCTCTCATTTGTTTGTCTATGCTTTCACTTACTTTATCAAGCTTATTAAAAGTATCTTGAAACATACCATTTATAAAAGCAAGCCCTATGCCTAGGACAGTTATAGCCAGAATCAGAATAACAATGGCATTAATAGAAATTTCCAATCCTGCTTTTTTATTTGATCTCATTAAAAACCACCTCTTTGAATAAAGTATACTAATATAGTAATTATATATAAAACTTTCTATTATAATCAAATGCCCTTTAGAAAGCTTTTTAAATTATCCACAATTCCTAAAAAGCATGGCAAGATTAAGAAAGTTTGCAGCTTACAGAAAAGTTGAAAGACCTTACACAAGAATATCAAAATTCAGAAAAAAATCTTTTATTAGGTCAAGCCCTAATCTCAAGATAATAAGGTTTGAGATGGGTGACCCAAAAAAAGAATTTAATTATACTCTTGAGCTTGTTTCAAAAACTGATTTGCAGATAAGGCATGATGCAATAGAATCTGCAAGGCAGAC
>CAYMFI010000055.1:0-4523 GCA_964389855.1 uncultured Methanosarcinales archaeon | reverse complement strand
TACGCAATGGATACATCTTGGTCAAAAAATCATTAACTTTATAAAGATTTTTGATTATCTTGATGACAGTTCTAAAATGGCACATGAAAAAGAAATAATAAGAGACACATCAATATTTACTATAGCAAGATATAGTGCTTATTTCTTTACTGCCCTAACTGGATTAATTATTGCAAAGGTTCTTGGTCCAGCTTCATTTGGTGTTTACAGTGCCTTGATGCTTATTGTAACTTATAGTCAGTATTCTCATCTTGGTTTGCTGTCTGCTATGATAAAAAAGGTTCCGTTTTACAATGGTAAGAAAGAATATAAGAAAGCAAGGGAAGTAAAGAATATTACCTTTAGTGCATCACTTATTATTATTTTGTTTATTAGCTTAGCTTTGATTATTGCTTCTTTTTTCATAAAGAATTTGGATACCCATACAATAAATAGCATCAGAATTGTTGCCACAATCATAATATTACAACAATTATTATTCTTCTACCAGAATTATCTAATGTTTGAAAAAAAGTTTTTTATGGTTGGGAAAACCCTATTAGTCTATTCAATAACCTATTTTATATTTATTATTGTTTTAATTATGAAGTTTAGGCTTGAAGGAGTATTCTTTGCTTTACTTATTGCATATGCTAGTGTTATTTTCTATATTTTTAAGAAAGAGAGATTTAAATTTAAAATAACAATCATGCCAAGGAAGTCAATACAACTTATAAAATTTGGATTCCCTCTTCTCACAATGGGGATTATAACTATCTTTCTTACAAGCATTGATAAGTTGATGATAATAAAATTTATGGATAATGTACAACTTGGATATTATTCAATTGCAGTAATGATAGCAGGAGTAATCTTTTTTATACCACATTCAATAAGTTATATTATGTTTCCTCACATTCTTGAAAAATATGGGGAGAAAGAGGATAAGATTTATCTTAAAAATTACTTGTTTCAGCCAACATTAATAATTTCTTATCTCTTACCAATTGTGATGGGAGTAGTCTTTATAACAGCTCCTGTTGTAATATATTACATACTTCCAAAATATATCCAGGGAATAACCTCTGCTAAGATACTTATCTGTGCTATTTTCTTTATGTCAATTATAGTATCTGCTAGTAACTTTTTGATAACAATAAACAAAGAAAGAAAAATACTTTTAGTACAAGCTATCTCTGTAATCGTTGCAATCATTCTAAACTATTTCTTTATAATAAATGGTTATGGGATTAATGGAGTTGCAATTGCAACAGCAATAAGTTATTTCTTTTATAGCACATGCGTACTTGTTTATTCTTTCAGGTATTATATCTATAGGATTACAGAACTCATTAAATTTTTTGTAAAGGTGTATATTCCATACTTATACATAATATTATTTCTTGCATTATCTAATATTATTCCAATAACTGGTGGCTTATCAAGAGATATGTTATTAACAGCTATTAAACTAGTCATATTTGCAGTTTTTAGCATACCTTTGGTATGGATAATAAACAAAAAAACAGGGGTTGTTAAGGCTTTTTTTGATATGATTCCATTAAGACTCAAGAAAAAGAGTTATAAAGTATAAGATTTGTTGTTACTGAAGCTTTAATAAGCATAAGCACATAAAAAGTAAAACAATGGAAAAAGAAATAATAACAAAACTCAGAGAACATCAACATTTTTTGACTTACAGAGAGATAAATTATTGCTTAGAGGACTTATGATACAAAAGATATTGTTAATTATGCCTCCTTTAGATTTTGAATCAGCACCATATTTTACATATAGTTTACCAGTCATAGCATCAGCGCTTGAAAAAGCAGGTTACAAAGTCGAAATTCTTGATTTTGAGTTATACAAACATAAAATAAACAAGATTAACCTATCAGAACTAATTTTATCTAAGGACTTTGATATTGTTGGCATATCAGGTTTGATAACATCCTATGCTTTTATCCAGAAAATTATTCATATAATCAAAAAACAATATCCAAAGAAGAAAGTTATCCTTGGCGGTGCCTTGGCTTCTTCAATACCTGAACATGCACTCAATATAATGGGTGCAGATATTATTGTATATAGGGAAGGAGTTATTACAATAGTTAATCTTATGAATGCACTAAACACAAAACAAGATTTAAAGAGTGTTAAAGGTATTTATTATAATGATAGTGGAAAAATTATAAAGACAGAACCACAGCCATTAGTAAGAAATCTTGATGAAATCCCAAGAGCAGCATATCATCTTATGGATATAGAAAAGTACATAAATCATCCAAATTCAATAGCAGGATTTAAACGAAATTTACCTTTTGTTACTAGCCTTGGATGTACTGGCAGATGCACTTTTTGTTTTATCACTTGTGGACAAGGTTCATATAGGATGTATTCAACCACTAAAATTATCAATGATATGAAATTTTTAATTAAAGAATATAAGATAAGGCACTTTGATTTTGCAGATGATCACTTCCTTGTCGCAAAAGAACGAGTAAAAGAATTATGCAAAGAAATAATAAATCAAAAATTAAAAGTTACTTGGTCATGTGCGTCCAGAGCGGATTCAATAACTCCAGAAATTGTTGAAGTTATAAAGAAAGCTGGGTGTGTTTGTGTAGGAATTGGTATAGAGTCTGGCAGTCAAAGGATCCTGGACAACATGAAGAAAGACATAAAGGTTGACCAGATAAAGAAAGCACTAAGAATATTGCGTAAAGCTAAGCTTGCTCATGGTGGGACAATGATGTTTGGTATGGTTGGAGAAAACAAACAAACAATACGGGAAACCATAGATTTTTGTAAAGAAATGAAACATGATACACCATTTTTTTGGACAACCCCATACCCTGGAACAGAACTTTACAATAATTTAAAAAAAGAAGGTAAGATTAAAGATGAAAAAGAATTTTTTATGCAACTATCTTCTGCTTACAAATTTGTTATAAATTTAACAGAGTTTTCAGATGAAGAAGTAAAATGGTGGAAAAATTATGTACAAGAACAAATCAAAATACCTCTCTTTAAGAATCTTATGCTTCGGTTAAAATACAAAGGATTGTGGAATATCCATTTTCAAATATATGACTTTTTACGAAGAAAGTTGTTTCCATACAAATACTTTGAATATAAATACGCAAAATGAAAAAAGAAATAATAATAAAACTCAGGAAATATGAAGATTTTTTGATTTATAAAGGGGTTTCATTAATTGATAGGTCTGAGTATGAGCTTACGATGACTGAACAATCAAGATTAATGCTTTCTCCTATTATAGATTTTGTTAAGCAAGTGAAATTATCATTAAGGCATAAACTTTCAAAAAATAAAACACATAAAAAAGATGTGCTTTTTCTTGCTTATACACATAGCCATATTAATACCCTTGCTCCCGTTATAAAAAAGATGAAAAATAACTTTCTTGTTGTCAAGAGAGATGGCTTTACAAGCAATGTTGCAAAAAAACTAAAACAGAACAATATAAACTACAATGATATTGAAGGTTATCTCACAAAAGAATCATCAAGAAACATAAGAAAAGCAAAAAAATCACTTAAAAATAAATACAAAGAGCTATTGAAAACAGGAGAAATTGACAAACAAGATTTAAGTTATCTTTTTTTAATGTATTTTCCAGAGATGATAAGGTATATTGAGACAATTAATAATATGCTTTCTGTTGAGAAGCCGAAGCTTCTTGTAGTGATGAATGAGATAAACACTATAGGGAATATTGCTGTTTCTGTAGCCAATCAAAAGAAAATAAAGATTTTATGTATACAACATGGGGCAATGGCTGATATTTTAGGATTTACCCCTGTTTCTGCTGATAAAATTGCTGTTTGGGGAAATAGCTCCAGAAAAGCATTAATCAAAAAATCTGTGCCAAAAGAGAAAATAGTTATTACAGGAGCACCACAGTTTGATAATCTTAGAAAGTTCAATACTAAAATAACAGAAAATATTGCAAGAGAGATAGGACTTGATTTATCAAAAAAATATGTTTTATTTACCACCCAAAATATACCCTTAATTGAAGAAACTGTTAAATATCTCTGCATAGCAGTAAAATCAATTCCAGGGTTGCAGCTTGTAATAAAAACACATCCTGCAGAGTATTCAATAAAAAATTATCAACAGATAATAAAAGAATCCGGTGTGAAGGGCATAATAACAAACAAATATTTGTATTCCTTAATAAAAGGATGTAGTGTTATGATAACCGTCTCATCTACTACCGGCCTCGAAACTTTAATTATGGGAAAATACCTTATTACAATAAATCTTTCTGGCAAACCAGATGAAATGCCTTATGCAGAAAGTGGGGCAGCCATTGGTGTTTACAAGCCAAAGGATATTGCACCAGCAATTAAGTCTATATTGGAAGATCAAATTGTAAGAAAAAAGTTAACCAAAAAAACAAAAGTATTTATTTATGATCAATGTTATAAAATAGATGGAAAAGCATCAGAAAGAATAATCAATATGATTAATAAAACAATAAGTAAGAGAAATTAGAACATGTCATTTGTAATATC
>CAYMFI010000054.1:0-4596 GCA_964389855.1 uncultured Methanosarcinales archaeon | reverse complement strand
GTTCATGTATAATTATATTATGTATTTCTACCTATTTAAATCTTTTGTTTTCCATACTATTTTTATCGCAGGATTTAAATAATGCTTTTGTTTTATTTAACTTTGAATATGAAAAAGCCAAAAAATAAACAGATAAAGAAAAAAGTAAAAACCATAAAATTAGATAAAAAGATAAGAAAAAATAAACTTATAAATTGGCTAAAAGAACATAGAACAATAATTATAATTTCTGCTATAATAATTACGATTCTTGTTACATCTGGTACAAAAGCATTTCTTTACCTCAATTTTATCCTGGGGAATGATGTTATTATTCATCTGGACGCAGATAAGGAGGACTTAAATCTTATTCGTGAAGGAGAGGAATCAGTTAATTTTAAGGCAAGCGTAATAACAAACCCCTTTTGCACTGCAGAATGTGAGTCATCATTTGAGGACATAAGCAATAATAAAACTATTGACTATGATAAATTTAAACTTACTCCCGGAATACCAATAACAAAAGAATATAAAATAAGGGTTGATAACTTTGGAGAGGGGCAAAAGCTTTACAGGTTTGGGCTTGAATGCATAGGTTCTGCTAGTTTCTTATGCCACACAAAGGGAGAATCAACATCAAGAAATATACTTGTTACTGTTGAATACAATTTGACAGAAGATGAAAAAATACTAAAAGATGATTTAAAGAATAAACTTGTTAATTTAAAAGAAAGGCTTTCAAATTCGCAGGAAAAGTTAAACAAAGCTGGTTTTTTAATTAAACAGCTTGACAATTATGCAGTCCTTGACCAGAATAAAAATGATTTTGATATTGCCTACAGGGATATTTCAAAAAACATTGAGAGTTTGAATTCTCTTAAAAAACTGTGGGGCATCCAAGATTGTTATGAATTAAGTAAAAAATTCAAAGATGTGGACACAGAATCAATAAAAACAGCAGACCTGATTATAAAGATTGACAAGGATATATCTGATTCAGTATTTTTGTATAATGCCCTTGCAAATGAAATTAATGAAACAAGAGAAAAATTAAAAGAAATAAAAAAAGTTTTAGTTCTGGATGAATATCTTGCCATTGAAATAAATGATAATATAAAAGTTTTTAATTCTGCCATAGCATCATTTAAATCAAGAAATGAGATTTCAGAAAAGAGAATTGATGTATACTCAATAAATTATTCTGCTGATAAACTGTATGAAACAATAAAAAGCTATGAAAGAAAAGAAACTCTAAAAAGAAGTATAGAGGTTGATATAAACTATGATATTCTTTGTATGCTGAATAAAAGTTGTGTGAAAAGGCCTTCAATAAGTGAGAGGGCAAACCAGACAGGGTTTGAGCTTAAAAATGCCTGTGATGATGTAGAAAAACTTAAAGTTCTTTATGCTAATATAAGCAGTGACAATAGTTATGCAAATGAAAGTGTATATGCAATTAAAAAAGACATTGCAGAAAAATACCTTAATGATCTGCCTGAAGATGAGTATAACAGCGAGATGATAAAGGAAATTCTTTTGATTTATACAACAAATTCAACAGAAGGAAGTTATGATATTAACTTAACAGAAGGAATAATCGGACAGCTTGTAAAAGACCAGCCAGAAAGCTGCCAAAAACCAAATATAACCTATTATGATTTGAACAATGAATATATTGAATTAATTAAGGAGGAAGAAACAATGCCTGTAAAGATTAGCATTGATTTTGATGATCCGCTGCCAGAATGCTGTGTTTTTGGTAAATGCTCTGCATGCTGCTTAAGCGAAGAATGCGTTAATGACCCATCAAAATTTCCTGTTGTATTTGTTCATGGCCACAGCGTTAACCAAAATACTGCAGCAGACTACAGCCTTGATGTGTTCAACAAGCTGCAAAAAGAGCTTGAAAAAGATGGCTATCTTAATGCAGGCTCAATCTCGCTTTACACTCCTGTTGGTACAAGCCCTGGAGTGCTGGGACTTTCGCAGGCGCCAGTAAGCATAAAGGCAAGCTATTATTTTGATGTTTTTAAAGAGCCTGACAACTATGTTGTTGTCCAGACAAAAAGCGAAAATATTGACACCTATGCACTCAGGTTAAGGGATATAATACAGACTATAAAGTATAGGACAGGAAAGCCAAAGGTTGTGATAATTGCCCATAGCATGGGCGGCCTTGTATCAAGAAGATACTTGCAGATATTTGGGGAGAGTGATGTTGAAAAGCTTATAATGATAGGCACGCCAAACCAGGGCATTGAAGGTGATATTGCGCATATGTGCCCAATCATTGGCGACAGGTATGCATGCCGTGATATGGCTGTGAACAGCCTTTTCATGAACAAGCTTAACAGGGGTGAGCTTCCAAATATTGAGATTTACATGATAATTGGGGATGGATGCCAGATGAATGGCCAGCCAGGAGATGGGACAGTTCTTGTAAAAAACGCAAGGCTTGAAGGTGAAATAGTGGAAAATTTCATAATAAACGGCACATGCAGTGGCCTTAAAAAGCTCCACTCAGAGATGCTTGATACTGACAAATATCCAGAGGTTTATGAGATAATAAAATATGCACTGAAAATAGAATGAGAATAAAAAAAACATTAAATGGTCTTCCTATTGTGACTGAAAAAATAATTTATTTATTAAAAGATAAAAATGAGGAAGATGTTATAAGGGAAACTTCAAATGTATTAAAAGATGAAAATCCTCTTTTGTTTAAAGAGATTGTAAATTATTCTAAAGAATGTAAGGATTATAAAAATGTTTATTTAGCGGGATCTACTACATATTATTTTCTTCATAAACAAGCAATTAAAAATTTTAATTTAACACAAACAATGAAAAAACTCCCTATGGTTACTCAAGATACTATTGATGGATTTTTCATAGAAAAAGAACCTGAGAAGACAATAAGTAAGTATTTTAACTTACTAAAAAAGGAAAATCATCTTTTATATATTAGGCTTATCAAATATTTAAATTCTTCAAAAGAACAACAAATGGTTGGGGCATGTCCTTCAATTGTTTATGGTTTGCTTAATAGACAAGCGCTTTTTGATAAGATTCAGCATATTTGATAATAAAATTTATAAACATGAACTGTTTTTAAACAATTATATAACGGGGTGATTCTATGAAAAAAGAAGTTATTGAAAAGATAGCAGCATTAATAACCGCAGCTTTTGGCCTGGTTGCAGCCTTGGCTTGGAATGATGCAATCAAAGCTTTGTTTACAGGACCATGCGGAACAGAAGGGGCAGGAGCTCTTTGTGCTTTGTCTGCAGGCGGGCCATGGGTCTATGCAATCATTGTGACAATACTCGCAGTTTTTGCTACAATCTGGATAGCAAAGGCCGCAGAAAAAGCAAAATAAATTTTAATTGAATTCTTTTGTTTTTTTATATTTTATTTCCAATTCATCAAGCATTTTTGTGATTTTTTGCTTGTGTTGGCCGAGGCCTTTCCAGTCCAAAACAACTTCCTCACACTTATTTGTGTTTCTTTCTATGGCCTGCAGAATCATCTCTTTGTCTAAATATTCAAGCATGTATTTTGGGCAGACGTGGCCAAAAGCCAAATCAGAATTTTCCATAACTTTTTTGAAATTAGGGCAATGATGCAGGCCGCCGATGCCAAATGCTGTCTTGTAATGCTTTGGTTTTTTTGGGATTATGCTCATTATTGTTTTTGCTATTATTTCTCCTGCTTGTTTGTCAGGCCACTGCTTTTCAGAAGAGCCAATCTCGATGAACATGCATGGTGTTTTTTCTAAATATGGGCCGTGGTGGGTGCATTCCTGTATTATTTCATTATTATTATTATTTGCAAGCTCTTCAATTTTAAATAAACAATCTCTTAGATAGTCTGCATCTGCAATGCAAAGTTTTCTATCAGAGCCACCAAACTCTGCCTTTGACCAATTGCCCTGTATGTGCACAGAAAGAGAAGCTATTCCTGACTTACTTTGGTGCTTTGTTGCAAAAACAATAAAATCTGCATTTATTTTTTCATCAATACTCTCACAGTAAATTGAATCGTTTTTGGTTGTGTAAAGTTTTATATTTTCTCCTTTAATATTAATTGCATAAACTTTTTCTTCCTCAAACTCTTCATTGATTTCCTTGAAGTCAAATAATCTTAAAAGGCATTCTTTTATGTTCATTCCTGCAATATCTTTCTTTGAAACAATTATTGCTTTCATATACTTTTATTTAAATAACTAATATAAAAAAGCTTTGCAATTTATCAAAATGTTTAAATAAAAGCTGTGCTTGATATATATTGGTAGTAATATGGATAAAACAAAAATAAACTATGTTGTTGATTTTCTTATGGCCCTGTCTTTTATAATTACTGCAATAATCGGACTTATAATGTTCTTTTTACTGCCGGAGGGTGTTCAGAGAGGTGGTTATCAGCAATTTCTTGGATTGATAAAGAAAAACTGGGTAACATTGCACAATTACGCAGGAATAATAATGGTTGTTCTTGTGATAATCCATTTTATTCTTCACTGGGACTGGATTGTTTGCATGATAAAAGGCTTTTTCTCGAAAAAACAGAAAAAATGCAAATAAATAAGCTTTCTTTATGTTTTAACCACTTTAAAAT
>CAYMFI010000053.1:0-4677 GCA_964389855.1 uncultured Methanosarcinales archaeon | reverse complement strand
TGCTCCTATAATTGTTAAATCATACATTCTCAAGCTCTTTTTCTATTGCTTCCTTGTCAAACCCAACAATCATCTTGTCATTAATCTCTATCTGCGGAACCCCCATCTGGCCCGATTTATCTATCATCTCTTTTGCCTTTTCCTGGTCTTTTGAGATATCAATCTCCTCAAACTCAATATTCTTTTCTTTTAAAAAATCCTTTAAAGCATGGCACCATGGGCATGTTGGTGTTGAATACACTATTATTTTTGACATTTTGTTTTACCTCCTTTAATTACAGCAGTCACAATCTTCTTCAAAACACATGCACTCTGGCTCATAATATTCCCTTGGATGCTTGCATGATGGGCATTTTTCTGGAGGCTCTTTTCCCTCATGAATATAGCCGCATTTTGAGCATTTCCACCTTATTGGCTTGTCCCTTTTGTAGACTGTTCCTTTTTCAACCATTTCCAAGAGCTTTTTGTATCTCTTCTCATGATTTTCCTCTACTTCTGCAATCTCTGTGAATAGCTCTGCAGCTTCTTTGTTTCCCTCTTCTTCTGCATCTTTCTTCATTTTTGGATACATTTTAGTATGCTCATAATTTTCTCCTTCAATTGCTGCCTTAAGGTTTGCTTTTGTATCTCCAATACCTTTTAACAATTTGAATTCATCTTTTGCATGCTGCACCTCATTCATGGCAGTTTCCTCAAATATCTTTGCAATGTAATGATATCCCTGATTTCTTGCAACTTTTGCAAAATAATCATACTTGTTTCTTGCCTGACTCTCACCAGAAAAAGCTGTTTTTAGATTTTCTTCTGTTTTGCTCATTTTATCAACCCCCATTTTTGATATACTATAATAAACGAGTAGTCATATTTAAAGGTTTTTAAAAAGTGGTTTATTATAATATCACCACTTATAAGTGATAAATAAACGAAACATTTATATACTAGTTCTACTTATAATATCATAGTATAAATGGAGGTGTTTAAAAAATGGAAAATACAACACAAAACCAAATAGTACTAGGAGAGATAAAAAACCGGGATGCATATTTTATTGATGCAAGTGGAAAATTGGATGGACTTAGCCTTGATCACTTTAATTCTGATATAGGGATGGGAAAAGAAAAGGAAGTTGGACTTTATAATAATAACAATGGAGTAATTTCTTTTGTAGATAAGGATAAACATGTTCATGTTGGATTTGATACCCGAGAATCAAGAGAAGCACTTGTAAGTGCAGGATATTTAAAAGGAGATATTAATGTCCCGTATTCAAATGATGGAGCAATAAAACTTGAACAAAAAATTATGGGTGTTAATCATCTTAATGAAGTAGAAGGAGCAGAGGAATATCATAAAGGATATACGGAAACAGAAAAAAGTCTATCAATACTTGATTCTGAAATGAATATAGTTATCCATTATTTGGAAAGAGGAGAAGCAAAAAAAACTTCATTTGGTGCAATTACAAATTTATATGATATAGCAAAAAGTGAAAAAGATGGAGAAATAAGCCATGTTGCCTTTGATGCAAAAACCGAAGGGATAATTAAGAAATTAACAGAAAAGTATTTTGATGTTGCATTTTGCAAACAAGTGACTGGTTCACTTAAAGTAAATTATTTTAAAAAGGCATTAGCTGGTATGTACATTCTTGGATTATCTGAAGACCCGGAGCTTTTAAAAACAATTTGTGATGGATTTAAACCAAATTATGATGAATTAATGCATGGAAAGGATACAAGAGGAATATTATTGGATGAATTAAAAAAATTTAGAAGTGATTTTGGATTAATACAAAACAGAGATAATTATCCAAAAAAAGCTGAATCATTAGATAATATTCTTAATAACTAAATTTATTTTTTTATTTTCTTTTTAACACAAAAACTTTATATATTGGCCTTATTTCTTTAAACATATGGAATTAAATGAGATTATATTAAAATATGCGCTTCAGAATGCTGTTAAGTTCAATGGAAAGGCCAATCCTGGAGCTATTATAGGCAAGCTTCTAAAAGATGATGATGACCTCAAAAGCAAAATAAAAGAGCTTAGCAAGGATATCCAGAAGACTGTAAAGGATGTTAATAAGCTTTCACTGGATGAGCAGAAAGAAAAGCTAAAAGAGATTGCCCCTGAGATGCTTGAAAAAAAGAAAGCTGAAAAAAGGGAGCTTCCTGAGCTGAAAAATGCTGTTATGGGAAAGGTTGTAACAAGAATACCCCCTGAGCCTTCCAAGTATAACCACATTGGCCATGCATTGAGCTTTCTGTTAAATTATCTTTATGCTAAAAAATACAATGGAAAATCTATTTTAAGGTTTGAGGACACTAATCCGATAGCATCAAAGCAGGAATATGTTGATGCAATGAAAAAAGATGTTCTTGAATATCTAAACATAAAACCAGACAAGACTGTTTTTGTTTCAGATGATATGCCTAAATTTTATGAACTTGCAAAAGATCTAATAAAAAGGGGAGAAGCATATGTTTGTTTTTGTGAAAGAGAAAAAATGAGAGACCTAAGGCACAAAGGTTTGCCTTGTGAATGCAGAAAAAACTCTTCTAAAAAGAATCTTAAAGAATGGAAAAACATGCTCAGCAAAAAATACAAAGAAGGCGAGTGTGTTTTAAGATTAAAAATTGATCTGGAATCAGATAATCATGTTATGAGAGATCCTGTTATTTTCAGATTATGCTATACAGAACATTACAGACAGAAAGAAAAGTATTGTGTCTGGCCAATGTATGATTTTGAGAATTCTGTTGAAGAGGAATTCTGCGGAATAACCCATATTTTAAGGAGTTCGGAGTTCGGAGAGATGAGGGTTGATCTTCAAAATTATATAAAGGATTTATTTAAGTTCAAAAACCAGGAAGTAATCCAGTATGGTCGTTTTAATGTTGTGGGGGCAATAACCCAAGGCAGAGAGATAAGGCAATTAATTGAAGACAAAAAAGTGATTGGATGGGATGATCCAAGACTGGTTACATTAAGAGCATTGAAAAGAAGAGGAATTGTTCCTGAAATGTTCTACGAGCTTGCATTAAAAGTGGGATTGTCAAAAACACCAACAAACATTGACTGGACTGTTATTTCCTCAATAAACAGAAAGATTGTTGATGCAAGCGTAAATAGGTATTTCTTTATAGAAAACCCAAAGGAGATAAAAATAAAGAACTCTCCTGAAAGAGAAATAAAAATAAAGCTTCATCCAGAGCATGAGGAAAGAGGGACAAGAAATTTAAAAATAAATGAAAATTTTTACATTTCAAAAAATGATTTAAAGGAATTAAAGGATAAAAAGATTTACAGGCTGATGCATGCATTTAATTTCAAAAAGCAAAAAGATGGCTTTGTTTTTGATTCAGAAGAGCTTGAGAAATACAAAAAACAGGGAGAAAAGATAATGCACTGGCTTCCAAAGGATGAAAAGCTTGTTGATGTTGAAGTTCTTATGCCTGATGCAAAAATTGTGAAAGGAGTTGCAGAGCCATCTGTTAAAAATATAAAAATAAATGAGGTTATTCAGTTTGAGCGCTTCGGTTTCTGCAAACTTGACAGCATTGAAAAAGATAAATTGGTTTTCTGGTTCACACATGAATAAAATTTAAAAAATTAATGGAGGTATAAAATGACAGACATGGTTGTTATCAAAGCAAAGATAAAGGAATTTGCAAAATATGAGGATAAAAAACTCAATGTTTCCGGAGAGTTTGCTGATGCCCTTAATGAGAAAGTTAAATCCCTTATTGAAGAGGCATGCAAAAGAGCAAAAAAGAATCATAGGAATACAGTAATGAAACACGACGTTTAAACACTTATTCTTTCTAATCTGTGTTTTATTAAACTTAAATGCATATTAAGGTCATCCAGTTTTATATTACCTTTGTTTTTTTCCTTTAGTATTTTATATCTGGATTCAAGCAGCTCAATTTTCTGTTTTATGTTGATGATTCTTTCTTTTTTTGTTGTTTCCAAACTGTTTATCCTAGCGCCCGCTTTCAATAAAAGTTGTGTTAAATTATTTATTGTATTCAGATTAATATCAGAAAAAGTGTTTTCCATATTCAACCCTGTTCATAATTATCTTCTTGTTCTTTTGAGAATTCAAAATCCTCATCAACCTCTGGCATTGATGGAAGGTCTGATTTTGCAAAATCTTCAATTGGCATTCTTGAAGGAATTATAGGTTTAGAGAATGTTGGGTTATTTTGATTTACCCTCAATACTTTGTATTTTTGATCTCCCCTGGCAAGGTTTGATAATTTTGGAAGGTGCTCACTCAGTATTTCTGTAATTGCAAGTATTCCCTTTGCTATTACTTTATTTTGCTCAAGAAGAGATTTAAGTTCAGGAGAAGATTGTATTTTGGGTTCATCAAAAGCTCCATGCTCACCCATATCCTTGGCAACAGTAAAAAGATTAACAAGTTCACTTATTGCTTCAGAAAGATTATCCATTGATTCCTTAAGACCTTTGCTGGAAACAGACTCTTTTGTTTTAACTTTTCTTTGAGTTAATTCCTTCTTGAGGTCGTTAACCTCTTTTTTTAAGTCAGTTATTTCTTTTTTGGGCACTAATTTGTGCTCTCCTTTCATCATGATAATATCACCATCTTTTATATGCTGGTTAGTTAATGCATTAACTAATATTCTTTATAAATATTTCGCTTTCAAG